>JAPXLT010000007.1:17679-38562 GCA_033809415.1 Lentisphaeria bacterium | reverse complement strand
GTGTAAAGATTTTGGATAGAAATTACGCTGTGGATAGTTCCTATGTCTCGCCCTTTCAGGGCTTTGCGGATGGGTGGGTATCCGAACCCAGGGCGTTGCCCCATAAGCGTTAAGCAGTTCAGTTTTTTTTAATTTTCAATCCTAAATTCCCCTTTTCAAAGCGACAAAAATGTCTTTTCCCGTTTGAAATTTTGAATTTTGGAAGGCAAAATTGGGATTTCCGGAAACAACTTAACGCCTATGGGGCGTTGCCCTGGGCTGGTATGTCACGCCCTTTCAGGGCTAATTCCAACATCGCCGATCAGCCGTTCGTTTCCCGTTTTTGCCACTGTCCATGAAAATGAATGAAAACGCCCTGCATGTTGGTGAACAGGGCGTCTTCAGTACTACTGTGGGAGAGTTTTTGATTTTTCGGTGATGGAAGAGGGAAGCCGGCTTCATGCCGGCGAGCCGCCGGCGCTCCATATCGCCTCCGACTAAGAAAGTAAAGCCGGTCTTGGCACACAAGAATTTCGCCGAGCAGGCTCATCCGTCAAATCAGCAACCCTACAAATTTTCCGAGTTTTCCGTGCTTTCCGTGGACAAAAAAGATTCTGATTGCCGATCTATGGAAAAAGTCAACTGCTTTTTTTAGGTTAAATTCTTGCTTAGTAATCAGATAAAGAAAAAGTAACGCTCGCTTTTTTGAACCCGGGGTTCAGTTGTCTGAAGTTTGGGAATAGTAGTACGAAAATTTTATTGATCAATGACCAATGTGGCATAATTGTCCGGATCGTGCCAATTGCCAACCATGCCGAGAGGTGACCAGGTGGAATACTCCGTCTTTTTCCCCTTGACATTGCGTTCACGGCAAAAATTGAAGCGAAGCTCCCCTTGGTCGATCTTCAATTCAGAGATTGGAACCTGGATCACCGCCTGCCAGGAACTCGACTGCCGCTCGATATGCACTCTCACGCCTGGCATTTGCACCCATTTCAACAAACGATGTCCCTTGCTGGCAGAGGTCCATGCGCCCCGATCGTTGACAATGATCTGCCAGAACTTTTTCGACGACGGCGCATAAAAGAAGAGTTCAACGCAGTTATCCTTCCAAATATCCCGATTGCCGCTTTGATGGGCTGGATCGGTCATGCTCTGAGCCATGTCGGGCTCCGACATATCGGCATGAACTGTAAGCACCTCTCCATCCGACGTAATCCGGAAGCTTCCTCCCGCCTCGATCTCCTTCTTCATCCGGACGGCAGAAATCAGTTCATACCCCGGAGCCTTTTCCAGAGTTTTTGCGGCCGTGAGTTTCAAGGTTGCCCTGATGTCATCCTTGTCCATAACCTCTGAACGTTCCGCTCGCATTATCTCATAAATATATTTGCGCACATGTCCGGCACGCTTATCATAAGGAGCATTCTGTGCCGTTTTTGCTTCCAGATTCTTGAGAATCGTATCCAGGGCTTTCATTTCATCCAGTGTATAGACTTTACCCCATGCGAGCTTCTGCTTTTCCTCCTTGCTGATATCCCCCAGACCAAGCGTGGAGGCTTTCGGCACATCCTTGGTGATCAGTTTATCAACGCGAATCCAGTTCTTTTCCAGACGAGTAAAGAATTCTTCTGCTTCGGCGGCACCGGGTCCGTAATACATCCGGAAATAGTCATGCAGCTCCTTTTCCACATCACGGGATGGGTCCCAGGCCATGCGGAGGAAAATATAGGTGTCCAAGTTCACATAGGTATGTGTAAGGAAGTGCTGTTCCAGGAGCATACCGGCACTCCATGGCTGAATCAGCTTCAGGTATTCGGCAATCATCCGCGGGTAAATATCCGGAATGCCAGGTAACACACGACCATGAAGCATACACTGATAAGTCCAAAGCGGTACCTTTTCGCCAATGAAGTCTGCCCACGTCTTCAACTTGTCCAATTCTTCTTTCTTCCGGTTTGGAAATATCATTTCGCGTGCCCCGCTAAGACAAATTCGCACACGAATGTTTTTGGGAATAGCGGTATGCTTAGGCATCTGGGTCTTTGGAGGGTAAACCAGCGTAGTAATGTATTTTCCCGGATACTTGGTTTCCACAAAACGTGCAACTTCAGCGATGACCTTCCAGATGATTTCGGAATCATCGACACAGGGATATTTCTGCCGGAACTCCTCACAGCGGCTGCAATAGCATCTTCCGTCATTCCCGGTATAGTGATCCATCGGATCAATCATGAATTCATCAGGATTGCGGAACGGCGAGGGCCACAGGCTGTCCAGGTAACTTGGAACCATAAAACCCGCGCTGTGCGGATGCCGACCGCTGAAATAGGTGTCCGCCGCCTTGATCCAAAGGGCAGCCGTGCCCGGATCAGTCCAACAGGAAAACTCTTTTTTCTGGCTGCCGTCCTTCATCGTCTGGAACTGGGAAGGCTGCGCAAGACGCTCTTCATTCTCATAAAATCTCAGGGCACGTTCTGTATGGCAGCCATCAACGAAGCCGCGTGGGGTGACAAAGTTGCGCATTCCCCACAGATAAAATTCATTGACATTGGCAATATACTCTTCGGCGTCGGGATAGATCTGCATGAAATTCCAGCCGCCAGTAATCTTGCGATCATTAAAAACCGGCTTGAAACGAATATCCTTTTCCGGAATCTTCAATGTCTTCCTGACAGGAATATATTCGTTTCCTTTTCCGGGCGCAAGCCAACGGACTCCCAGCATGTCCAGAAAATAAAAGACTCCAGTCAGGGTGCCTTTTTCTGGATTGTCATAGTAGAAATTAAAGAAATCCAATTTTTTGCTGCTGTCTTTTCCAAAGATATCGATCCGTTCTCCATTGACTCTGATGACAAATTCATCCTGGACAAAATCAGCCGCTTCACCGCAACCCAGGAAGAAATTGACCGGCATCAGCGCCTTCTCGGAAATCTGGAAGGAGGCGCCGGTCATCTTGTCCAAATGTTCTTTCAGCTGAGCAGCTGCAAAGCTCACCACCGGCTTGGCATCTTGCGGGATCACAATCCCGGCACAAGCTTTACCGTTATCAGCAAGGATAACCTCCCCGGCAAAGCTTAACCACGGAAGAAAAACCGCCAACCATATCAAAACTTTTTGCATTGTACCTCCTTACTTCTTGAGCTTTTCTTCTAAATTTTTGATTCTTGTTTCTATTTCGGTAAAACTGACTTTGTATTTGACCTCTTTGAGATAAGCATGCGCGGTTTTGTAGCTCTCAAGCGCACAGCTCCAATTTCCAAGCCTTTCCTGGGCATTGCCGATAAACAGCCATCCACTATAATAATTTCCCGGATGCAAATGCTTTTCCTGCATCAGAGACTGCATAATCTGAATGCCGACTTCCGGTTGTTGCATGCGGCTTGAATAGAGATGAGCCATCAAATTGCAGGTTTGAAAATATTCATTGCTGCCTTTGGAACAGGGGACTTCCTGAGCCACTATCAACATCTCCAAAGCCTTTTCATATCTCGCGCCCCAAAGTTCATCCTGCGCAAAGTCGTTGATGAATTTCCTCAGCTCCCTGCCCCGGAAATCTTCATCTTCAACTGCAATTTCCACCACTTTATCCGCCTCGGCAATTTTCCCTGCCTTTCTTAACGCAGTATATTTTCCCCTGTAAGCCGTATATTTCCTGGCAGAGGTATCCGCTAACTTTATCGCCTCATCATATTTTGACGCAGCATCAGCATATTCCCTTGCGGAAACGGCCTGTTTTGCCTCAGCAACGATAGTGTTGAAATCGCCCGAAAACAACAAAACACTCGACAACAACACAAAGATAAAAAAAATGTTTTTGCTCATCTTAACAACAAAAAACAAAAAGGTGGAAAATAACTTGGGAGTTGTAACAAAATTACTTTTACACTTTGTTGCAACTCCTAAGTTTTCTGCCATCATGGTTTAAAAAGAAGGCGGGCAAAACTTTCGGGGTTATGCCAATTCCCGAGCTTGCTGCCCGGGGAGAGGGTGGAGTTCTCTTCAAGACTGTCCTTGACACGGCGGCTGCGAGTCACATTAAACAGCAGGGGATCACCTGGGAAACTGGTGCGCGGCACCGACAGCTCACAGAGAAAGCCGTTCCCCGTTTTTTCCATCTTGACTTCGGTTCCCGGAAGCGGCTCCCAAATGACCTGTTTACTATGGACGCGACGGCAGGTCCAGGCGCCCAGGTCATTGACCATCACTTGTGTCAGCGTGTCATCAGCAAAGAAAAAGAATTCCAGCACATTGTCGCGCCAAAGACTATGATCACCTGAGGGACGTTTCGGATCGCTCAGCGTTTTATCCGGCGTGGGTTCGTTGGCCTTGACTCGAATTTGCAATTGCCCATTGTCAACCCGGATTTGGCAGGTGCTTGGCTGTAGCGATCCCTGTGTCAGACGACTGGCATTGACCAGCGGAATTGCCTTTGTCTGTTCCCAAGGACAGCTGAAAACATCAATATCCGGGCAGAGATCCCGCAAGTGCATGACTTCGTTACGCTCTTCTTTCATGATGTCGAACATCCATGGACGCAGCATACGCACCCGGCGCAAATGCTCCGAATTGCCGGCAGACAAGACTTCAGCTTGTTTCAATGTATCGTCAATATGCTGCATTTCGGCGGTGGTGTAGATTTCGCTCCAAACAATTTTCTTCAGGACTTGGCCATCGAGAGCCAGACCGACTTTTTCCATCTCTGGTGTATCCGGAGTGACCCTGCGCCAGTATCGTATCCAGTTTTCTTCAAAGCGTTGAAACAGAACCTGCAACAACGGTCCAGCCTGGGTGCCATAATAAACTTCGAAGTATTCTTTCAACTCCGTATTCAAGTCTCGGTCGGGATTCCACATCAGGCGCGCCTGAATATACATGTCCATATTGCGGTAGGTGTGCGACAAGGCATGGATTTCGTTGAAAACGCCGGCGGCCAGCGGGCGGATATGCTGCAGGTAGGAGGCAAACAGACCAGGATACACTTCCGGTGGCCCCGGCAGCTTACGACCATGAATTTCGCATTGATAGGTCCATAGGGGAACCTGATCTTTTCCAAGGATGTCACTCCATTCCTTGATACGCTGCAATTCCCCTTTGAGACGTTGCGGCAAAGCAGCTGTTTTGGCGCCCGGCAGGCAAAGTCTCACGGCAATGTTGTCAGGCAACTTCACCGTAGTCGGAAAGTGGTGTTTCGGTGGATAAACCAACGTGGCAATCAATTTCCCGGGGTGCTTGTCACGAATGCGTTCGGCAACCGAGGCAATCACCTTCCAGACCAGCTCGGTGTCATCCGGGCAAGGATGCTTCCGCCGGAACTCATCGCAGCGCTGACAACGGCAGCGCCCGTCATTCTGAGAACCGTGATCCATCGGATCTATGAAGAATTCACGCCGGGAATTTTGACCGCGCCAGCTTGCCAGATGCGGCAAACCGGCGGCTTCCGGCTTTTTTCCGGAAAAAAAGGCGTCGGCGCAACGGTACCAGATTTCCTCGACGGCGGGATCAGTCCAGCACAAATACTTGAAATTGCGCTCTCCGTTTTTCATCAGCTGAAAGCGCTCGGGATGATCTTTCCAGACTTCCCACAGTTTGAGGAATTGTTCCGTATGGCAGCCGATGGCGCTGGTTCGTCCGGAGAGTTTCAGGCGCAGCCCCCAGAGGAGAGCTTCATCGTTGGATTTGACATATTCTGCACTATCCCGGTATTTCTGCATAAAATTATAGTATTCGCATCCCATGCGGTCGGTAAAGACAGGCTGATGCCGTTGCAGACCGATGGGGCACGCCAGCATCGTTTTATTCGGAAAGTAGGTGTTGATTTCACCGGGAGCTGGCCAGCGTATGCCCTGCTGCTCAAGAAATTCATATGCGCCCAGCAGGGTCGCCCGATCCTGACAGTCATACAGCAGGTGGAACAGGTTGGCTTTTTGCGTGGCAGGCTTGTCACGACCTACAATGTGAATGCTTTTTTCCGTTGCCAGGATGAAAAAACCGTCTCTGGGAAGGCTATCGAGATCGAAATCGAGAGCCTGGTTTTGCGGAGCATTCCCAAGGACCAATGAAAATTCATGCTTGCCGCCTTTACCGATGGGGAATTCTCCGCCAGTCAATTTGCTTAGATGTTTTTGCAGTTCCTCTGCGGCCAATCTCACGATTCCCGGGGCAGCTTCCGGAATGATAATATCGGCGTCTTTGAATTGGCAGAGCGTTTGCGCGTGCAGCAGGCAAGCGGCATAAAACAGTAGAAGACAAAGGGGAAGACGTGGACTTTTCATGGTTTAACCTCCTGTGGCTGCAATTGTTGCAATGCCTTTTCAGCACTCGAATAATTGAATTTATAGGGCACGCTTTTGCCGGCTTCGACAGCTTTTTGATAATGAAGGATGGCTTGATCCGTCAAGTTCAGCTTCTGATAGCTTCGGGCAATCAGAAAATGTGCTGAAAAACGCAGGCTGGGGTGGGCATATTTTCTGATAGTTACATTTTCTGCTGCCCCAATGGCAGCTTCGCAATGATCGTTACGATACAGGAATTCTCCCATGTTCAGAAAAGTTCGCAGGCAGGTGGTCTCATCGCTGCAAGGGGTCATCATCGCTTGCAGCAACCAGTGCCAAGCCTGCTCCGGAGCGCAGGAAATGTTCAGGGAACCCAAATAACTGAGCAGTCTGCGCCGTTCGGAATTGCTCCAGTCCAGCTGCAAGCCCTCCTGCAAATGGCGGGTGGCTGCAGCATAATCGCCGCTACCGGCAAGGCGGACACCCTCCTGAAAAAAGGCGGTGAAATTTTTTTCCGGTGGAGCAACTTCAGTCGCATATATCTCCGGCAGTGTCAACAACAACCCAATAAGCAGGATTCCGCAAGCGACACAACTGATCCTGTTTTTACTTTGTCCCATCTCATTCCCTTGGATAGCAGAACATTGTAACATCCCTGGACGGTTATCACACTTCCGGAAGACTCGCATAACAGACTCCAAATACAGGCGCGAATCCAAGAAGAAATATAATACAGTAATCAATTCTGCACAAATATTTTGAGTACACGCCAAAATGTCTTGGGTGTCCAAAAAGCAATGCGTCAGTAAAGCTGGGTGATAGTTTTTTTGCTGGCGTCCACAACCTATTCAAACGGCAAAATGAGTGTTTTTAATGGACAGGGACGCAAATGGACATCATGGACAGAATGGACGCGATGGACTTGACGTTTGATGGACGAATGGACAGGCACAAAAAATGTCACCTGCTGTACGTATCCATTCCTGTCCCTGTCCCTGTCCATCGTCCATTGTCCATCCAGCAGTCCATTCTTGTCTATTCCGTCCATCGTGTCCATTCCTGTCCCTGTCCATCGTCCATAAAAAATCTTTCCCAAACAAGAAGATTCTGAGGGATAGTAGCACGAAAAAATTTCATGGCAAGCATGACATATTCTCGCAGAAAAAGCCATTTCCATGAAATTTTTTCGTGTCCTTTCGGGCATTTCGTTGTTCAAAAAGAATTCCGCGCTTACCCGGGTTCACTGACGCCGTGCTTCAAAAAGGGTTCCGTGCACATTCTATCCGCAGATGAACACCGATTTCCAGGATTAGGAATTGTAGGATTTTGTAGGATTTTCTATGTTTCTGCATGACTTCTTATGATTCTGCTTGCAATTTCGTTTTTGAAGCACTATTTTTTCACCGTGGTTCAGACAGCCTCCAAGCCCCACCCAACCAGGGGGCGAACCACCCTTACCGCGCGCGCGAGGAAAGGAGGGGACAGGGGACAGGGGACAGGGGACAGGGGGGAGAACGTTAAACGCCGTGCCTTGTCCACAATGTCCACCACACCCAGCACTTCACAACCGGGACGGTTGCGCCACTTTTTAAACCGCATGCCATCCCATCCATCAGAGCAGCAACCCTATAAAAATTTTCCGCGCTTTCCGTGCTTTCCGTGGACAAAAAATGGGTTGCTGCCGCCAATTTTGTGCCTTTCGTTGTTCAAACCCATTACAAAAACTCGTTTTTTCTTGGAGCAAACAAATGTTCTTCAACATCAAAGACTTTGGTGCCAATGGCGACGCCCGGCAGCTTTGTACCAGCAACATTCAACAGGCCATTGAAGAGGCAAGCCGGGTTGGCGGCGGCACTGTGCTTTTCCCAGCGGGGACTTATTTGAGCGGCAGCATACATCTGCGCAGCAATGTGGGGCTGCACCTGCAAAATGGTGCGACTATATTGGGCAGCCCCAATCCTGAAGACTATAACAAAGACGATTTCTGCGTGCAAAACCAAGTCTTCGCCAAGGAAAGAGTCAGCGGTGCCCACTTGATTTGCGCCGTTGAAGTGGAAAATGTCAGCATCACGGGCTTTGGACGCATTGACGGCAACCGGCAGGCATTTTCCGACCGCAGCTGGGCAGAACATCCGCAATTGTTCGAATATCCTCCTTGGCGCCCGGGGCAGATGCTTTACTTCTGCGAGTCCAGCCGCATCAATATCGAGAACGTGCAACTTTACAATGCCCCGTATTGGACCTGTTTCCTGCACGGCTGCGAGGATGTCACGATCAACGGTCTGAAAATATGGAATGACCAGCGCACTTGGAATGGCGACGGCATAGACGTGGACTGCTGCCGCCGGGTCACGATAAGCAACTGCAACATCGATTCCGGCGATGACTGCCTGACCCTGCGCGGCAATGTGCGCCCGCTCAAGGATCAAAGCCGAATTTGCGAGCATGTCACGATAAGCAACTGCATTTTACGCACGCGCTGCAATGCTTTCCGCATCGGCGTTGGCAACGGCTGTATTCGCGATTGCGTCATCAACAACTGCGTAATTCGGGATACGCGCACCGGCATCTGCATTATTTCCAGATACTCGCCGCAGTCCGAAGGCGTGCACATAGAAAATATACTCTTCAACAATATCTATCTGGACTGCCAGCGCCCGCTGCTGGTTTCCTCGGATGTGCGCGGCTGCCAAGATGAGCCAGTCAAACCCATACGCAATATCAGCTTTAACCACCTGCGTGGCAAGGGACGGCGCTCCTGCTATGTCACCGGCAACAAGGGAGCTGTGCTGGAAAATATTTCCTTCAATGACGTCCGCTTCGAGTACGGCAGCGTCAATTATGATCCGAAGCGTGACAACCCGGAGCATAGTTACGGCGAGTTTGGCCGGGTCACCGCAAACTCGGCCTTTTATCTGCTGAATGCCCAAAACCTCAGCTTCGAGCATGTCTGCATAGATTGGCAAGACGAGGGCGAGTTCTGGCGTTCAGCCCTGTATGCCGAAAACGTCCAAGACCTGCAACAACATAACTGCAAGTTACCCGCACCAGTAGGAGAAAAACATGAGAGTTGAAGAAGAATACATGGATGTTTTGCAGAACATCGAGTTTGCAGTGAAGGCTGGATTCGACATTTACCCTGACTTGACGGATTATGCCGTACAAAGGGTCTATGAAGCCCTGATCGATTGCTACACCGCCGAAGTCCGCGACCGTCCGCCGAAACCGCAGAACCTTGATGAGAAAGAGCAGATCATCTATACGGAAGTGAAAAAAAATTGCGATTGGCACCTGGGACGAAAAGACGATCTCTTTACCAGCGACTCTGGCGAGGTGCCCTCACCCTGCCCAATAGTTCCAGAAGAAATGATCCTCTGCCTTAAACGCCTCGTCAAATCCGTCCAGAAATGGACCCGCCGATATGGGCGGCAGGGCTACCTCAAATTCATCAGCCAGTTTATTTAATAAACAAGTCGGACAGGGCGGACGGGTCGGACAGACGCCCCCTGTCCCCTGCCATTCAGCAGGAAAAGACTAAAGGCACTATCACAACCGGGACGGTTGCGCCACTTTTTAAACCTGCCCCCTGCACCCCGCACCCCGCACCCCGCACCCCGCACCCCGCACCCCGCACCCTGCACCCTAACCCAGCGGGTTTACCCGTTCGAGAATAGCATCGCGCCAGGCATCGGCGCCGATATGGCGTCCCAATTCATGGTCGGCGCCAAAGCGATACAAAGCCCCCTCGAAGGAATGGCAATCGCTTCCTGCCGTTGACAGCAAATTGTGTTTTATGCAGTATTCGCGGTAGAATACGGTTAATTCCGGCGGCACCATGTCATGTGCGCATTCAATGCCGTCAAATTGCAACATCTCGCGCAATGCATCCATGCGTGCAACATTGTTCCGTTCAAAATAACCAGTCGGGTGAGCAATAAAAACCAGCCCGCCGGCCTGCTTCACCGCCGGTAGCACACTCGAATATTCGGGATACTTCGGCAACACAAATGAACTGCACACTGCATTGAAAGCCTCGAGGTCGGAAAAATATTTTTTTTCTTCCAGCAGATAATCTCTTTGCACCCGGTTCTGCACGTGGGTGATTCCTTGGACTTGAATGGTCTTTTCCGGACGATAGCGTTGCAGCAGTGCCAGACGGTCTTCACGCGTGTAGGGATAACCGGCGGCGGTCAGATTATCGGAAAACGCATCGCCATAATCGCGCTGCCACTGGTGATATGCGTCAAACACCCTTTGCAATTCCGGTGTCGGCACAGTTGGCAAACCCAGGCAGACCATGTCAAATGTTCCCAATGGAGAATGCACAGTCAATTCCGCCCCCGGAATGCAAGTAATATCCGGATATTTCCGCGCCGCCTCTTGCACTTCCGAAATGGAGTCCATCTGGTGATGTTCAGTAATCGCGATGTATTTCACACCGCGTTCCCGGGCGAGCTGAAAATATTTTTCGACCGGAGCGATGGCGTCATAACTCCAATAAGTATGCAAATGAAAATCAAATGTGGCGGTCATCGTCAGCACTTTCCTTGTTTTAGCGCACCCCTGCACCCTGCCTTTGTCATTCAGCAGGAAAAGACTAAAGGCACCATCACAACCGGGACGGTTGCGCCACTTTTTAAACCTGCCCCCTGCACCCTGCCCCCTGCACCCTGCACCCTAATTATTCCAGATCGAGGCTGACCGCGACTTCGTCGCAGCAGTCGCGTTTAGGGCATTTGCTGCAATCCGACCAGACCTTCTGCGGGAAGAGTTCCTTGTCGACAATCGTGAAGCCGAGGCGCTGAAACAGTCGGGGGCGCATGGTCAAGGCAAAAACCCGTTTCGCATGGCGTTCACGCCCCAACGCAATGGCAGCCTCGACCAAGGCACTGCCCAAGCCAGCGCCCTCGAAGCCTGTGCCTACTGCCAGCGAACGAACCTCATTCAAACCATCCCCGAAATCCCGTAACGCAACTACGCCAACCAAGGCGCCATCCCGACGCGCCACCAGAAAATTTCCGAGGTGTTCGAGAATATCTTCTGGCGTGCGTGGAAGTACGATTTGCCGTGCTACCCAGGGTGCCAGCAATTCCGGAATTTTATATGCGTCCTCTTCCCTGGCTTTTTCAATAATGACTGATTGTAAATTCATCGCTATGGTTTATCTGTCAAAATAACAACCCTACAAAAAATTTCGTAATACTATCCCTCAAAATCTTCTTTTTTGGGAAAGATTTTTTATGGACAATGGACAGGGACAGGAATGGACACGATGGACCGAATGGACAAGAATGGACTGCTGAATGGACGATGGACGATGGATGATGGGCAGAGATTATGTCGCGCCCTTTCAGGGCTTTGCCGATGGTGTGATCCCCGACCCAGGGCGTTGCCCTGGGCTGGTATGTCGCGCCCTTTTAGGGCTGATTCCAACATCGCCGATCCGACCGATCCGACCGATCCGACCGATCCGACCGATCCGAGCAATTTGTTGTCCGTGTAAAGTCCGTGTAAAGTCCGTGTGGGTTGCGGGCGATCAGCCCGCGCCAAGCCTTTTCGTGTATTTCGTGGTTAAAAAATCACTCGAGGAATTGTCCCATGGCGCGGAATTTATCATAGCGGTCTTGTCGCAATTGTTCGGGGGACATTTTGCGCAGGTCTTGAAGATGTCGCAGCAAGGCATCGCCGAGCAGTTCTGCAGCTCGATCATAGTCCCGGTGCGCGCCTCCGAGAGGTTCGCTGACCACTTCGTCGGCAATGCCGAGTCGTTTCAGGTCATCACTGGTCAGTTTCAGCGCTTCAGCCGCCTTTGGGGTGGCTTCTGCGCTGCGCCAGAGGATAGCGGCACAGCCTTCCGGTGTAATCACCGAATAATAGGCATTGGCCATGATCAGCACGCGATTGGCGACGCTGATGCCGAGTGCGCCGCCGCTGCCACCCTCGCCTGTAATCACACTGATCACCGGCACCGACAAGCGGAACATATCCCGCAAATTACAGGCGATAGCCTCGCCGATATGACGTTCTTCCGCACCAATGCCAGGGTAAGCGCCAGGCGTATCAACGAGAGTTATCACGGGGCACTTCACCTTGTCCGCCAATCTCATCAGGCGCACTGCCTTGCGATACCCCTCCGGATGCGCACAGCCAAAATTCGTCTCCATATTCGTTTTCAGATCACGCCCTTTGCGAGTGGCAATCAACATCACCGGTTGCTGATCGAAAAGTGCAAAACCGCCAAAAATAGCCCGGTCATCGGCAAAACGACGATCCCCGTGCAATTCCATAAAATTCTTAAAAATGAGGCGGACATAATCCGGCGGGTAGGGGCGTTGCGGATGCCGTGCCATCTGCACTTTTTCATGCGGAGTAAGGTGATGAAAGAACTGTTCTTTGAGCTGCGTCAATTTTTCCTGCATCAGCAAAATACCGGAATCCATGTCCGCGTCACGCGGCTGCCAAGCCCGTGAAAGGGCGGCATACTTCTCTTCGAGCTCTAAGAGCGGCTTTTCTATTTCAAGATATGTTGCCATATATCAGATTTTCCAGATTTCTGTTCTTCAATATCCCCCCGCACCACGCACCACGCACCACGCACCCTTTGATTTTTCGGTGATGGAAGAGGAAACCGGCTTTATGCCGGCGAGCCGCCGGCGCTCCATATCGCCTCCGACACAATTGCGTAAAGCCGACCTTGTCACACAAGAATTTTGGGCAGGGATTATGTCGCGCCCCTTCAGGGCTTTGCCGATGGTGTGATCCCTGACCCAGGGCCGTTGCCCTGGGCTGGTATGTCACGCCCTCAGGGCTGATTCCAACATCGCTGATCAGAATGATCCGACCTGTCCGACCTGTCCGACTAACCTGCCCCCTGCCCCCTGCCCCCTGCACCCTGCACCCTTTCATTCAACGATTCGGACTTTGACCGGGGGGGCCATGCCGCCAGGTTCCGGCATGAAATCAAAAAGCTCTTCGATCTCTTCATTGCGCAGGCGGATGCAGCCCGAGCTCGAGGCGGTGCCGATGCTGTCCGGTTCCCAAGTGCCATGAATGCCATAGCCGCGCAAGGTCGGGTCCGTCTCGCCAACCGGGATCAGGCCGAGCCAGTGCGTACCGAGCACATTTTCCGGCGAACCGTAGGGGATATTCTTGCCGGGCGGTGTCCAGGCCGGATGAAAAATTCGGCTATTGATGACAAAATCCCCAGTTGGAGTACGATCCTCGCGACCGATGCCGACCCGGTAATACCGGTATAAAACGCCGTCATTGTACAGAGTCAGGATAAATTGCTGCTTGGAAACCTTAATGCTCCAGGCTCCGCGCAAATAGGTAATCACCTGGCGCTGCTGGATCACCGGATTGTCCCCCTGGAGTCCATTCAGACGCTTCAAGGCCGCCACGCTGGTGTAAAATTTCATCGCAATCTTGCTGAGATTGTCCCCAGCCTGAACTGTATAACGGAATTTTTCCGCACAGGGTGCACCCTCATTCATAAAACGCCGATTGGCCTCATTGATCACATCTGCCGCCCGAAACCAATAACGGTCATACTCGATCAACCCGGGAACCTTGAGGGCGTTCAGCGCCAGCATGCGGGCAGCTTCGAGCTTGCCATGCTGCAATTGTTTTTCCGCATTGTCCAGCAAATTCTCGATACGGGAGTACTCACGATTGGAATGATCCACAGGCGCAGTACGCTGGGGTGCCGTCTCGCCCGATTGACTCGGCGGAGTCTGCACCGGCGCAGCCGGAGTCGCCTCGATATGCGCAACTTCTTCCTCTTCCGGACGCGGAACCGTTTTCAGGCAGGAGCGCCAGATAATTCCGCTCAGGCCGAAAAGCGCCAGAATTAAAATAATGATCAGAGGATATTTGATATACCAGAACATCGTTTTTCTCCTTTAGTCCGAAAGCCGCTCCGCGAAACAGCGACCTCCCTCTGACAGGATTTTCCAAGATTCAGCAGCCATCAGACTGCGACCATCTCATTCGCCAGCAAGCATCTGATTAATGGCGGCGGCGGCGCGACGGCCCTGTCCCATGGCCAGGATGACGGTTGCAGCCCCCAGAACGATATCTCCGCCGGCAAAGACCCGCGGCATGGAGGTACGCCCATCTTCATCGCAAACCAGATTTCCGCGTTTATTGAATTCGAGTCCTTTGCTGGTCTGCCGGATCAGTGGATTCGAGCTGTTGCCGATAGCGACAATCACCGTATCCACCGGAAGCGTGTATTCGCTGCCGGCAATCGCCACTGGCGAACGCCGTCCGGAAGCGTCCGGTTCGCCAAGCTCGTAGCACAGGCATTCGATGGCATTGACAAAACCTTTTTCATCGCCGAGAATCCGTTTGGCATTGCGCAGAAGATGGAACTGCACGCCTTCTTCGCGGGCATGCGCAACCTCTTCCACACGTGCCGGCATTTCCTTTTCACTGCGCCGGTAGATCAAATGCACTTCTTTCGCTCCCAGGCGCAATGCAGTACGGGCGGCATCCATGGCGACATTGCCGCCGCCCAGCACCGCCACCCGAGTTGATTCCACAATCGGGGTGGCCGCCTTGTCGCGCTCGTAGGCTTTCATCAGATTGGCTCTGGTCAGATATTCATTCGCGGAAAAAACGCCAACCAGATTTTCGCCCTCGATCCCCATGAAATTCGGCAGGCCGGCGCCAATGCCGATGAACACCGCATCGAAGCCGTCCTTGTCCAGCAAATCCTGCAACTTGCGCGAACGCCCTATCAGAAAATTCGGGATCAGCTCGACGCCCATCTTGCGCAAAGTCTCGACTTCCGCTTCGACAATCGCTTTCGGCAAACGAAATTCCGGGATGCCATACAGCATGACACCGCCGAATTTGTGAAACGCTTCAAAGACGGTAACGGAATGCCCCGCCCGGCGGCAGTCCGCCGCAACCGTCAATCCTGCGGGGCCGCTGCCGACCACCGCCACTTTTTTGCCGGTATCTGGCTGGCAAGCAGGCACTTCGCTTTTGCCTTGCGAGCGCTCCCAGTCGGCGACAAAGCGTTCGAGGCGTCCAATGGCCACGGATTGATCCTGATCCTTCAGCACTTTGCCCAGCGTGCATTTCACCTGGCACTGCGTTTCCTGCGGGCAGACCCGCCCGCAGACTGCCGGCAGCAGGCTGTCAGCCTTGATTAGGGCAATTGCCCCGGCAAAATCCTCGACAGCAATTCGGCTGATAAATTCCCGTATGGGCAGTTTAACTGGGCAGCCCTCCTGGCATGGCTGATTTTTGCATTGCAGGCAGCGGTTGGCTTCCACCACCGCCTGCATAGCCGAATAGCCCAGAGCCACTTCACTGGTATTATGACAGCGCACCTTGGGGTCCTGCACCGGCATCTCCTGTGGAGGGATGGCCGCGCGTTCCGGCACCTTCAGTTCAAAATTCCGCTCTTTCAGCCGTTGATATTGTTCGAGTGCCCGCGCCTGCAACTCCGTCTGTCCTGCTTCCGTCATCACTTTTTCTCCAATTCTTTGGCCTGTTTCATCATTCGACAATCATGTGCTTCGTCTTGACGGCGTTCCTGCGAACGGTATGCTTGCAGGCGTTTTATCATGCCGTCAAAATCCACTTTCAGGCCATCGAATTCCGGACCATCGACGCAGACAAATTTCGTCTCACCTCCGACTGTCACTCTGCATCCGCCGCACATGCCAGTGCCGTCAACCATGATTGTATTCAGCGAAACCACAATCGGAATATCAAAGGGGCGCACCGCCTCGACACAAAATTTCATCATGATCGGCGGACCGATGGCGATGACCTGCTGCACATTGCCCGACTTGGAGCAGATTTCCTTCAACGGTTCGGTCACCAGCGCCTTTCGCCCGGCGCTGCCATCATCGGTGCAGATCACCACCTCATCCGCAAAGGCTTTGAACCGATCCTCCATGATCAGCAATTCCTTGTTGCGTGCGCCAAGGATGCAGGTCAGATGATTGCCGGCCGCCTTAAAGGCTTTGGCAATCGGATGCAGCGGAGCGATCCCGACACCACCACCGACACAAACGACCCGACCGACCTTTTCAACATGCGTCGGACGTCCCAGAGGTCCCAGCAACACGGCCAGTTCGTCTCCAACTTCGAGTGTGGCCAGTTGCTTTGTCGTGAAGCCCACCGTCTGGAAGATGATCGTGATGCTGCCTTCCTCGAGGTCCGCATCCGCGATGGTCAACGGGATGCGCTCGCCGTAATCGTGGTTGATGGACAGCAAAATAAATTGTCCGGGCTGCCTCTCCTGCGCGATATGCGGCGCCAGAATACGCATCAGATAAACACTGCCGGACAACTGTTCCTTGTAAAGTATTTTGTAAGGTTCAATCGTCATCACTAAAAGTCCTGTTTGGCTGAAAAAACGTAACAGGAAAATATAATGCCTATACGCAAAAAAACACGCCAGACGCATAATGGATCTGTAGTGCGTGGTGCGTGGTGCGGGTCAGACGTGGTGGACAGTGTGGACAGCGTGGACAGTGTGGACAAGCCTGCACCCTGCACCCTGCACCCTTCACCCTTCACCCTTCACCCTTCACCCTTCACCCTTCACCCTTCACCCTTCACCCTTCACCCTTCACCCTTCACCCTGCACCCTATTCTCGGATATCATAGGCTGCGAGGGCGTTTCCACGGCGCAGATAGAGTATACCGTCGTAAATGGCTAGATGCGCCCAGTGTTCTTTCGAGCCAAGCTTGAAAGGGAATTGGCTGACGATATCGAGGCGTTCGGGGTTCGGTTTTGCCAAAGCGACCGTTCCGCGTTTGTCTTCGTAGAGGTAAAGCATCCCATCGGCGGCGATGATTTGCCCTTTGCCGAGTTTGTCCCAAGGCGTATTATAGAGGGTTTTACCGGTATCCCAGTCGACGCACATCCAATTTCCTGCGCTGTTGTTAATCCAGTTCGAGCCGTAGATTTTGCCATCATATTCGACGAGGCCCCCATGTTGCGGATCAAGTTCGGCATTTGTCCAGCGCACTTTGACATCATTGCCGGATGGTTGCAACTCGAGCATGACCGCTTCATGGTCATAGCCATTGCTGACAAGAATCTGGTTGCCTTTGACCAGTACGGAGTTGCAATTGATCTCGCCGCGGTCGGCAATGCAAGCGCCGCCGTATGCCAAGTAATCGAATTTCCATTTCAGCTGACCGGTACGCAGATCGATGCCAAACACGTATTTGGCGCCCACCTGAATCAGCTGCCCCTTCAGAAGAACCGGGGAAACATAACCAGTGCGATCCTGCAATGGAGGCGCCTCCCAGACGACTTTCCCGGTTTTCTGGTCAAAAGCCACCATGCTGGCTTTGTCTCCGCCGGGGCTGGCAAAGACTTTGCCGTCTGCTGCAGCAACAGATTCCGCATAGCCCCAGGTGCCAGGTTGCCCCTGATAGTCCTGAGCGACATTCTGCTTCCAGGCAACCCTGCCGTCTTTTTCAGCAACACAAACTAGAACCCCGGCGCCAGTTATCACAAAAAGATGCCCTTCCCCGTGATTTTCGCCAGGCACGTAAGTCGGTGTGGTACGGGCACCGGAATAGGATTTTGCCCAGGCTTCGGCCGTTTGCACGCTCCACTGCTTTTCGCCTTTCGCGTTCAGGCAAGTCAGCATCTCCATTTTCGGATTGGCCGGATCACTGCCGGTGATGAAAATCCGATCATCGACAATTGTCGGCGACCCCCAGCCTGCGCCAAGCTCCGAATAAACCCAAAGCGGTTCGAGCCCTCCCTCAGGCCAAGCCTTCAACAATCCGCTACCGGCAAAAATCCCCTGCCGATTGTTGCCGCGAAAACCAGTCATATTTTCACCGCAAAGCCATAAGCCGCTCAATAAAATCGTCAGCATTCCAACTATAATTTGTTTCTTCATCATTCTCCTTTTTCGCGCACACTCCCATCAGTCAGAAAAAATTTCGTGCCTCTTTGTGCCTTTCGTTGTTAAAAAATGCTTTTCGTACGTTTCATGTCAAGCGTTGATAAACGCGGACATAATCGATTTCGAAATCCCGCGGATATTCGAGATTGGGATCGATTTCACCGATCCAGCCGGAATACTGGAACAGAGCCAACAGAACAAACATTTTTCCGGGAGGGGTGGGGCCTTTGTACTGATGCATCATTTCTCCATCGAAATACCAAGTAATTAAGCCTTCCTGCCAATCCACTGCCCAGACATGGAAGTCGCTGCTGACATCGGCTGGCAACGTGCGCAGACAATGGGCGCTTTCGGTAAAATGCACATTCAGGTCCACTTTGCTTTCCGTATCGCTGATAAGGCGTCCCTGCTGTTCGAAAATATCGATTTCAAGCACTCCGTCCTCGAGACCTTTCCGTTCGCCTTCCGGCGTATATTCCTGACGCGTCGGGTCGCAGTGATGCAGCCAGAAAGCGCTCATCAGCCCGCTGCCGCGAGGGCAACGCGCACGAATCTCAAACCAGCCATACTTTTGAGAAAACTTTTCCAGTATCTGATATTCGCTGGTGTCTTTTCCGAAGCGGTGATCGGATGTGGTAATGCAGCTGACGCAGGGAACGCTTTTCTGCGGGCGGAAAGGGAGTTCTTCGCTGATGCGCAGCTTCAGCAGACTATCTTCGATGACATAGTGCGCATTATGATCATGCCAGCGGCTCGGAACCCCCTGACGCTTGAAATACTCTTTGCGCCCAGAGCGATAGGCCGGATACCAGTACATATCATTGAGCTGTGGACGGTCAAATTCATCCTGAAATGTAAGCTGCCAGCCCGGCTTGACCGGAACAGCACCCCGATTGATTCCCATTCCTGACATTTTGCCTTTCCTTTCCGTGCTTGATCACAACACACCACGCACCACGCACCACGCACCACGCACCCTGCACCCTGTCCCCTGCACCCTGCCCCCCGCACCACGCACCCTGCACCCTGCACCCTATTGTCGGATATCATAGACTGCGAGGACGTTTCCGCGGCGCAGATAGAGTCTTCCGTCGCAAATGACTGGGTGTGCCCAGTGTTCTTTCGAGCCGAGCGTGAAAGCGAACTGGCTGACGATATCGAGTCGTGCGGGGTTCGGCTTTGCCAGGGCGACGGTTCCGCGTTTTTCCTCGTAGAGATAAAGCATGCCGTCGGCGGCAACGATCTGCCCTTTGCCAAGCTTGTCCCAAGGCGTATCATAGAGGGTTTTTCCGGAGTTCCAGTCGACGCATATCCAGTTCCCTGCGTTGTTATTAGTCCAGTTCGAACCGTAAATCTTGCCGTTATATTCGACGAGTCCGCCATGATGCGGATCGAGTTCGGCATTCGTCCAGCGTACTTTAACATCTTTGCCGGATGGTTGCAATTCGAGCATGACCGATCCGTGATCATAGCCATTGCTGACCAGAATCTGGTTGCCTTTGACCAGTACCGGATTGCAATTGATATCGCCGGGTTTGCCGACTGCTTCAAAGTAATTGAATTTCCATTTCACTTGGCCGGTATGCAGATCGACGCCAAACACGTATTTGGCACCCACCTGAATCAGCTGCCCCCTCAGAAGGACTGGGGCGATATAACCAGTGCGATCCTGCAATGCAGGCGCCTCCCAGACGACCTTCCCGGTTTTCTGGTCGAAAGCCACCATGCTGGCCTTGCTTCCGCCGGGGCTGGCAAAGACTTTGCCAGCCGCCACGGTAACACATTCCGCATAGCCCCAGGAACCCGGTCGCCCCTGATAGCCCTGAGCAACATTCTGCTTCCAGACTATCTTGCCGTCTTTTTCAGCAACGCAGACCAGAACCCCGCCGCCGGTCATTAAAAAGAGATGCCCTTCACGGCGATTTTCGCCGGGCACGTAAGTCGGTGTGGTGCGGGCACCGGAATAGGATTTTGTCCAGGCTTCACCGGTCTGCACGCTCCACCTTCTTTCACCCTTCGAGTTCAAGCAGGTCAGCACCTCCATTTTCGGATCGGCCGGGTCGCTGCCGGTGATGAAAATCCGTTTATCGGCAATCGTCGGAGAACCCCAGCCTGCGCCAAGTTCCGAATAGACCCAGAGCGGTTTGAGTCCTGCCTCCGGCCAACTCTTCAACAACCCGCTGCCGTCAAAAATCCCTTGCTGGTTTTTGCCGCGAAAACCAGTCACATCTTCACCGCAAACCCACAAGCCGCTCAACAAAACCGCCAGCATTCCCACTACAATTTGTTTCCGCATAACACTCCTTTTTTTGCTAACAGCCAAGCACTAATAAAGTTTTTCGTATTACTCCTCAAACCTCTTGTTTATGAAAGATTTAGGATAGGGATTATGTCGCGCCCTTACAGGCTAATGTGATTGGGGTGACCCACAACCCAGGGCGTTGCCCTGGGCTGGTATGTCACGCCCCTTCAGGGCTGATTCCAACATCGTCGATCCGACTATCCCGCGCCCCTGCACCCTGCACCACGCCCCCTGCCCCCTGCCCCCTGCCCCCCGCACCACGCACCCCTGCACCCTGCACCCTGCACCCTGCACCACGCACTCCCATCCGTCAAAGCAACAAACCCTATAAATTTCGTACTACTATCACCCAGAATCTTGTTTTTTGTGAAAGATTTTCAAAAACCAGATGCGCAAATTGCTGGCCTTGAAGGCCTTTCTCATTTTTGAGATTTTT
>JAPXLT010000007.1:0-17669 GCA_033809415.1 Lentisphaeria bacterium | reverse complement strand
CGGCTTCATGCCGGCGAGCCGCCGGCGCTCCATATCGCCTCCGACTGAAAAAGTAAAGCCGACCTTGGCACATGGCGATCCGTCCGATCTGTCGTCCGTGTCCCGTCCGTGTCCCGTCCGTGTAAAGTCCGTGTCCCGTCCGTGTCCCGTCCGTGTAAAGTCCGTGTCCCGTCCGTGTCCCGTCCGTGTAAAGTCCGTGTCCCGTCCGTGTCCCGTCCGTGTCCCGTCCGTGTAAAGTCCGTGTGGGTTGCGGGCGATCAGTCCGCGCCAAGTCTTTTCGTGTCTTTTCGTTGTTAAAAAATGTTTTATAGCCAGCCTCAGGGCACTGGCCGATAACGGCACAAACACCAGCAGAAAGAGGCAGACTAATTTCAGGGACAAGTCACTGATCAGTGCGACGCCCAACAAAAGTACACAAGTGATCAGCAAGCTTCCGCCCAGAAGCCAGAGCTGCTCGGTCAGCAGGACTTCTGCAATCTGCTTGCCGGAAAATCCGATATTTTCGAGCAGTTGCAATTCGCCTTGCCTTTCGACCAAAGTCCGACGCACTGCCAGTGCCCAGGCGCCAAGCCCCAGCAGCAATGCCAAAATTCCCAGTCCCAAGAACAGCATCAAGTAGCGGTTCTGGACAGCATCAAAACGCGCCATCCTCTCCTGACAACTCTCGACCACTACCCCGTAATCCGCCAACAGGCGAGTAACCTCGCCCAGCCTTGCATCATCCCGCAGCAACCACATCCGGGCGCCAGCTTCCGCCGGAAACAAGTCTTCGAATGTCTCGAGGCTAGTGACGATGCCACCCTGGAAAACCGATCCCGCAAAGGTTTTTTCGAGGGTCAAGTTGCCGCCAGGATACTGCAACTGGTCGCCCAATTGCATTTTCAGAATCCACTGCAGAACACCCTTATCGACAGCGGCACCTTTGAGACTGAGAAAGTTCTCCGGCAAGCCCAGTTTCTGCAGATCGACTCCGAAGACATGAGGTGTTGTGACCCGGTTTAGGTTGGTGCAGTCCGCATGGCTGGCATCGAAGCGGCGTATGGGCAGCAGCTCCGCGCATGTCTGCTGCTGCAAGTTCTCCGCGTATGGCAGACTGGTGGTGACGACATACTGATACCCGAAGCCCGCTTCTCCGGCGGTTCGTATGGCATTGCCGCCGACTCCCAGGGTCAGCAGCAATCCGATAACCAGCAGCGACAGCAGCAGTCGGTTGCGCTTCAGGTGACGCAAGGCATTGCGCCAGGCCAGCCCCTTCAATGTGCGCAAAGGCTTCTTCCAGCGATGTTGCCAGAGCGGTGCCCTACGGTTGCGGCAAAGAAAGAAGAAGGCGCCGGCTATGCTGAGCAGAAACACCGATACAAAGGCAAGGATTGCCGACGACCACTGTGCTTTGAACTGCAATTGAACCAAGCCATTGAGTTGTCCCCAGATGCACTGCAACGCATACAACAGAAGCCGCGCCGCACCGAAGCCCACCAGCACGCCAGCCAGGCTGCCATCGGCCAGAATGCAGCCCAGTTCGAGCAGCATATGCCGGTACTGCCAGGAGCGTGAGATGCCTAATTCGTCATACAACTGCAATTCCGTGCGCCGTTCGAGCAGATGCAATTCGAGTAGAATCAGCAGCACCAGCAACGCCGCAAGCATCACCAGAGAACTCAGGCTCAGAAAGAGTCCCGGAAAATTCACGCCGCTGGCGGCATTGCGGAAAGCCTGCTCCCTGGGTGAAAAGCAGTCGATCAGGCCGGTTTGCTTCCGGATCAGGTCAGTCACCCGTTGCTGAAGCTCCTCGAGTCCTTCAGATTGTCGAAACATCAGCCCGGTAATCTCGCTTGTCGCAAAGAGTTCTTGTGCGGTCTCGAGATTCAGCAGCAATTGCGGCTTGGCGCCATGCCGATACCAGTACTGCTCATCCTCCGAACGGATGCGTTGCAGGTCGATTGGAAGAGCGGCCTCCCAGGAGCTGCAACTACCCGAATCCGTCAAACCGGGAATTTCCGCAGACAAAGCCGAAGTGATCCAGCCATCATCAGCCTGCACGGACAAGGAGAACTCATGCTCGAGTACCTGAATTTCCCGAAACCGACCGACCTGATAATAGCGAAAATGCAGAGAACCCGCAACCGCATTCGGTACCGCCGCCTTCGAGAGCAGGCAAGCATTTTCCGGGATATCGAGTACCTCCGGCGGCACACCGGCCACAAAGAAGTACTGCAAGTGCGCGCCCTCTCCCTTTAGCCCCTCCGCAAACCAGCTCAAGACCGGGAAAGCATCCGACAGGCCACCAGCGAGAAAACCCGGCAGAAAGTACGACCGGCTTTTCAGAATAAAATAATCCCCCATGTTGCTGAAGTAAAGTCCAAGATCATCCAGGCTCAGGGAGTCCAGCAGGCACTGCCGCAAAATCTCAGGACTTTCCGGACTTAACACCAGATTTGCGCCATCGCGGACGCCGCATTGCTCGGCAAGAAAGCGTCGGCTGACAAACAGGTTCAATGGAGCGATCTGGCTGTCCTGCAGGGAAAAATCCCGTACCGGAAGCGGCAACAGACCTTGCAACTTCAAATGCACCTGACGAATGCGGGGCGGACGACCTGGCAAAGACTCGAGCGGAATCTCTGACATCTGCGCCAGGCGGATAACAAATTCCTCGCCAATCTCCTTTTGCAGAAACTCGATCAGCGCCTGATTGGCGAAAGCGTCCCGATTTTGGCCGCTGAACTGGCTTTCATCGAGACCGTAGATTTCAACCGGGCGGCTGCGACCCTCGTCATCGAGCAGGAAACCTTTCGTGTGCAGAATTCCGCCCTCGGCCTGGCGCACACCTTCCCAGCGCGCGACTGCTTCGACCCCTTGCAGGCGTCTGGCAACTTCCTGCTGCAAGCTCCAATTGACCGAATCTCCCAGAAACAGAGCCGAGCTGATCACCAGTGAAACCAGCATTGCCCCCAGCCAAAGCACAATAGCCTGGCGGCGGTAATAAACCAGATTCCGGCATAGCAGGGTAAACCAATTCATTTGATCAGACAACTTCGTTTCAACAAAATTTTCGTGCTACTATCACCCAGAATCTTCTTTTTTGTGAAAGATTTTTTATGGACGATGGACAGGGACAGGAATGGACGCGATGGACCGAATGGACAAGAATGGACTGCTGAATGGACAATGGACTGAATGGACAATGGACAGAGATTATGTCGCGCCCTTTCAGGGCTTTGCCGATGGTGTGATCCCTGACCCAGGGCGTTGCCCTGGGCTGGTATGTCGCGCCCTTTCAGGGCTAATTCCGGCATCGCCGATCCGACTGATCAGCTGTCCGTGTAAAGTCCGTGTCCCGTCCGTGTAAAGTCCGTGTCCCGTCCGTGTCCCGTCCGTGTCCCGTCCGTGTAAAGTCCGTGTCCCGTCCGTGTAAAGTCCGTGTCCCGTCCGTGTAAAGTCCGTGTGGGTTGCGGGCGATCAGTCCGCGCCAAGTCTTTTCGTGCTTTTCGTGGTTAAAAACTTTATTCTGGGCGCAGGACTAAGGTTTGTTTGAGGTATTTCAGTGCGGCTTTGCTATGCGTGGCCATGATGATGCTGACCTTTTCACGCTCGTTGATTGTTTGCAGCAGTTCCAGAAGCTGCTCTGCACGGGCGGCATCCAGCTGGCCAGTCGGCTCATCCGCAAGCAACCAGGACGGACGCAACAGCAACGCCCGCGCAATCGCCACACGCTGGCATTCGCCACCCGACAGCTGCTCCGGGAAAAAATCCGCGCGATGCTGCAATCCAGTCAATTCGAGAAGTTCCCGGGCGCGAACAGTGCAATCATCACCGGAAGCTACTGCCGGCAAAAGGACATTTTCCAGCGCGGTCAACTGCGGCAGCAGGCGATGTTCTTGATAGACAAAACCGATGTTACGCAGGCGGAAAAGTCGCTGTTCCTCTGCAGACAAGCGATCCAGCGGCTGATGGTCGAACAAAATCCGCCCGCCGCTGACTGGCTCGAGTGCCGCAATCATGCGCAGAAGAGTCGTCTTCCCGCTGCCCGAAGGACCCACTAAGGCCAGGCTGCCACCCGATTCGAGGGTCAGATGCAAACCCCGGAAAAGGACGACATCCCCCGCCGGATGCGGAAAAACCTTGCTCACATTCTCAAGAATTAACGACATGCCTTTTTCGTGCTTTTTCGTGCTTTTCGTGGTTAAAAAATCATTTAACGGAAGCGTGGCCGATGGCGCCATTGTCATCGACGAAGACGAATCCATCTGCTGCCGGGATCGGGGACTGATCGAAATCCCGCTGGAAGTCATGCAGCAGTTGCGGTTGATATCCCTTGCTGGCTGGATAGAGATACAGTCTGCCGCGTACGGAGAGCCCTGCGGCAAGATCCGGTGCAAGGCCGAACAATGGAGTCATGCGCTGATCATTTTCCAGGGTTTTGACCTGCCTACCAGTCGTTTTGTTATGGACATGAACGACGCCACTGCCTGAAGTCACCAGGACATCATCGCCAACCAGCAACGGAGACGAAGTAAAGTCCCGTCCGGCCTCGATGCTCCAGGCAATCTTCAGGTCTTCAATCTGCAAGCAGAACAGGTCGCCGCCATGCGTCAGCAGATAGCAATGTCCATCCTGTACGACCGGTGAAGCCGGAATCGGCGATCCCAAGTCCAGTTCGCCGAGCAGAGTCCCATCCGATGCCCGGATTTTCCGGATAAAACCATCGCAATTTCCCAGCATCAGCCAATCCTGTCCAGGTTCGCTAACGGGTGCCCCATTGATAAAACCCGAGGTCGCCAGCCGCCAGCGTTCCTTGCCGGAAGCCAGTTCGAGCGCGTAGAGATTCTGATCATACGAGCCGAAAATCACTAGGTCTTGATAAAAAATCATTGCGCCGCTAAGTTTTCCTTCCGTCGCAAAAGACCAGAGCACTTTGCCGTCCTGCTGGAAGCAGAACAGGGTGCCATCTTCGTCGCCGGCAAGCCAATGTTCATCTTGGCAGGCAACCGGAGAAGTAATCGCAGCTTTGCTCAACGATATCGGTGGCAACGCTTTGCCTTCCAGCGTAAAAAGCAGCACTTCGCCGGCCTGATTGCCGGCAGCCAGCAAATCACCGCAGAGACTGGGCTGCCCCAGCGGCGAAGATGTCTGCAAAACCCAGTAGGCCAGCCGAAACGAGTCTTCCTTTTTTTCGGAATCCCGCCGGCAACCTAAAAAAATCAGCAGGCAGGCCAACACTGCCAACCCTAATAATACCCTACCACTACTCATCACCCACCTTAAAATTTTTCGTGCCGTTTCGTGTCTTTTCGTTGTTAAAAAACATAGTAATCGCCCCGACCGGACAAATTGCCGCCAGTTCGTCAGCGATTCCGCTGGTAGCCTTTTCCCAGGTTTCCCCGAGGGCCGGTGCTACATGCGTATCGATTCCCCTTCCCTGGAAGCCGAGGCACTTGCCATGTTGCCTGGCCAGCCCGACGCACCTGCCGCAAAGGATGCACCTGTCCGGGGCAAAGATCAAGTTTCCACAGCGGATTTCTTCCGCTGCCGATTTTTTTGCCGGAGTTTTTTTCCGTGCACGATATTCCTTGACCAGTTCCAACAGGATGCAGTTCTCTTTCTTGGCGCAGCTACCGCAGCGAAAATCATGGCGATTCAGCAGCAATTCGAGGGCACGACGCCGGAAAGTCCGCACCTGTTCCGTCGCATGATCGTAGGCATGACCCGGTTGTGCCAGCGTTTCGCAGGCCGGTACGAAGCGCTTGCTGTTGCGGTCAAATACTGCGCAGACCATGCAACGAGCCTGAGGCTGGCATTTTCCCTCGAAGCACAATGTCGGTATCCGAACACCCGCTTTGCCGGCCAGGCTCAAGATCGTCTCTTTCCCATTGCAGGCAAGCAAAGCTCCATCGAGCTGACAAAACCCCGCTGGCACCTCCACAGAAGGCAACTCCGGCTCTTCCGGAGCTTGGACGAGACTTTGTTCCGGAAAAAGCGCCACCTGCATCACCTCGATTGCCTTTTCCGGACAGACATCCCGGCAGACCCCGCAACGCACGCAGAGTTCCTGGTCGATCCGATGCTTTTCATGCGGAGTGAAGGCAATGGCTCCAGCAGCGCAATTCTGTGCGCATCGGGTACAGCCAATGCAACGGTCGGTAATCACGAAACGAGTCAACTCCGTGCATTTTCCCGCAGGGCAGTTCCCTTGCAGATGCGCGGCAAATTCCTCCGGGAAATATTGCAAGGCAGTCAACACCACGTTCGGTGCCGTGCGCCCCAGACCGCACAAAGACCCTTTCCGGATATCCAAAGCCAGTGCCCGGATTTCATCGAGAATCTCCGCGCCCCGCGTACCTTCCGGTTTTCGCGTGAGAGTATCGAGCATTTGCCAGAGTTGTTGCAGGCCTTCCCGGCAGAATGTGCATTTGCCGCAGGATTCACGGCGAGTGAAATCCAGAAAATAGCGTGCGATATCGACCATGCAGTCACGTTCATCAAGCACTACCAAGCCGCCGGAACCCATCATCGCGCCAACCTCGACCAGCGCCTCATAATCGACTTTCAGCGAGAACATGCGTTCCGGGATGCAGCCGCCGGAGGGGCCGCCGATCAGCACAGCTTTGACTTGATGTCCTTCTTCCGCACCGCCGCCAAGATCATAAACCAATTCGCCAATGGTGATTCCCATCGGGACTTCCAGCAGGCCTCCCCTGCGCACCTTACCGGCCAGGGCAAAAGTCTTGCTGCCAGGCGAACCCGCCGTACCCAATGCGGCAAAAGCGTCAGCGCCATTGCGCAGAATCCAGGGAATGCAGGCAAATGTTTCGACATTGTTGATCAGCGTCGGAAGCCCGCGCAGACCAGATTCCACCGGAAATGGCGGACGCGCCCGCGGAATGCCCGGACGCCCCTCGATCGATTCGAGCAATGCCGTCTCTTCGCCGCAGACAAAGGCACCTGCGCCAATGAAAAGCTCGAGGCGGAACTCCTCTCCGAGTCCAACAAATATGTCGTTTTGTCGGCATTCAGCCAGAGCTTTCTGCAGAGTTTTGACCGCCTGGACATATTCTTCGCGGATGTATATGATCGCCATTTCGGCACGCAGCACCCGTGCTGCAATCAGCATGCCTTCGAGTATCCGGTAGGGGAACGACTCGAGCAGCATGCGATCCATGAACGCACCGGGGTCCCCCTCGTCCGCATTGCAGATCAGAATCTTCCGGGTTCCAGGCGCCTGACAAGCCAGACGCCACTTCAGTGCCGTTGAAAAACCGCCGCCGCCGCGCCCACGCAATCCGGATTTCTCGAGCTGTTCGAGCACCTCTTCAGGCGACATCTCGAGTGTACGCTGAAATGCTGAAAATCCGCCTTGGCTGAGATATTCCTGTAGGTCCAACGGCGAGTTTTCCGCGCTTTTTTCGGTGGCGATGCGGCATTGCCGGTCGCTGAAAGCATCCGTGCCGATTTCTTTGCAGGGGCAATGTTCGCCGTGGTAAAGCGCATCCACAAAGCCACCGGCCTGCCAGCGCCAACGTGCCAGCAGTCCCTGCGGGCTAAAATGCTCCCGCAGGATGGCTGGAACGTCTTCACTGCGCACACGCCGGTAATGAAAATAGCGTTCGCCGTCAACTACGGTCAACTGCGGCGCACAGTAGGACTGCCCCGTACAGCTGACTTCCTTCAGCTGCACCGCAAGCTGGTACTGCGAGACCTCCGCTGCCAGGCGGTTCCAGACCTTTTCCGCTCCGGATGCCCTGCATGACGAACAACGGCAGAGACGCACGGAGGCCGTGGCGGAAGCGTCCTGCCCCCCGGCAAATTCCGGTTGCCGGCGATTTTGTTCCGCCAGGAATTCTTCGAGTACGTTTTCGACATCAGCGGGTTCAACCCAGCCATAAATATGTTCATCGATCTGCACGGCCACTGCCAGCATGCAGCATCCCAGGCAGGCCACCTGCGAGACCGTGAAAACCCGCCCGGCGTCCGTATCCTCGCCATCGGGAATTCCCAGCACCCGCCGGAAAGCGTCATAGACCCGTTCAGCGCCTTTGACATGGCAGGCCGCACCCACGCAGACCTTGATCTGGTACCGCCCCCGGGGCTGCATGCGGAACCAGGCAAAAAAGGTCGCCACCGCTGAAATCCGCGCCATGGGAATGCCTTTTTCTGCGGAAAGTTTTTGCAGTTCCGGCAATGGCAGGAAGCCGTGACGGTGTTGAATTTCGATCAATGCCGGGAGCAATCCGTCAATCATTGGTGTTGCCCTCCAAGCAAAGCAATTCATTGTTCATTGTGCGGATGATGATTTTCCCGGCGGCGAAAGCAGGGGTTGCAACGACCTTGCGCTTTAGGTCGAATGATGCCAGCTCGAGCCATTTTTCACGAGATGGCTCGATCAGCAGCAGCAAGCCATCCAAGTTAACGGCCACAATCCGATTTTCCAGCAGTACCGGTGATGAGTAAAAACCATTGTCATAATTCTCCTCATAGAGTTCTTCGCCGGTCGTGGCATCCAGTGCGATGATACTGCCGCCGCTGGTGAACAGATACATCACGCCACCGGCAACCACGGAAGAAGCCACATCCGGCATGGGTACATTGTCGTTCTGCCAGAGCAACGTTCCATCGGCTGCGGAAAATGCCCCGCTGAGTGCGCCGGAATTGGCAAAATAAAACAGGCCGTTTTCGGCAAATGCCGAGCAGGCGACTTCTCCGCTCATGCAGGCTTTTTCCCAGAGTTTCCGTCCTGTAAACAGCTCGAACGCTTCGGCTTTGCTATTGCCGGCGGTAAAAATGGTGAAGCGCTCCGCTTCAGCCAGCAGCACCGGACTCGCCCAGGAAACAGCGGATTCCCGTTGCGTTTTCCAGCGTTCGCGTCCGTCAGACACCTCGAATCCATAGAGAACTTGTTGCTCATCAATATCATACTGAACAACCAGAATCGGCCCAGCCAGCAGCAGGGATGAAGCATAGCCGTAGAGAATTTCCGGGAAAGGAAGTTGTTTCTTCCAGACGACGTTGCCCTGATGATCCAGGCAAAGCAGTTGCCCAGTGGCAAAAATCCCATAAACGCGTTGTGCATCAACTGCCAGGGTCGGCGCTGCTAAACCGGTATCCTCTGACACCTCCGGCAATCTAGCAACCGCACCCGCATCCGTCCTCCAAAGCAACTTTCCATCTTCGAGCGCATAGCAGAAAATTGCCCGCGCCTTTGACGTTCCCCCGGAGACAAAGATGCGATCACCCCAAATCACCGGAGAATTATGGCCTGGTAGCTCAATCTTTTGCTTCCAAACAGTTTGCAAACGGAAATTCACAGGCAATTTGTTTTTGTTTGGCAGAGCTGCACCGCGGAAACCAGGCCAGTTTTCGGAGGCCAATTCGAGTGCCTGATGCAAATCCGCCGGCCCGAACGTGGGCTGGGCTTCTTCCGGACTTTCCGGCTGAGTTTGCGGAGCCGGCTTCCGGAAATAAACGATGCTTCCCAACAGCATTAGCCCCCCAGTCAAAAGCGCTGTTCCATAACGAAGACGCCGCAACTGCACAGCGCGCCGATCCTTTTGCTCTGCTGGATTTTTTAATTCAGGCGGACGACTCGATACCATGACTACACTGCTGCAAAGCAAAACCAGGACAGCCGCCACCGCCATGCGAACACCAAGGTTAAGGCGTTGCTGCGTATCGAAATACGCCCGACGATACACATAATCCAGATTCCGTATTGCCTGCAGCATTTCAGGACTTTCCGGCTGATCCTTGAGTTGTTCCCGGAGCGATTCCAGGGCAAGCTCCGTTTCCGGCAATTCGTTCTGGCTCGAACGATGCTCCGCCAGCCAGAGACAGCCCAAAAGCAGCAAAAATGCGACCGCAATTGCACTCACATTACGCGCAATCCGATACAACAGCATATAACTAACCTTTTTCTCTTTCAATTTTTCGTGTCTTTTCGTGTCTTTTCGTTGTTTAAAAATTGTTTTTCAACCGGGCAAATTTCGTAGCAGCGTCCGCAGGCGAAGCAGAGTCCGCGATCGACCTGATATGCGCTGTTCGAGAAGCGTCGTCTTGACAGCACCAGCAATTCCAGCATTAGGACTGCGCCAAAAATTGCGCCGGAGATTGTCATTCCGTTGCGAATGATACGCTTTGCCTTTGCGGCAGACTGTTGCAGTTCCGCCAGAGGGCGTCCAGATGCCGCAAATGTTTCCACTGCCTTTGTGGCATTTCCGCGTTCGAGGTCGCGCAACAGCACGATTTCCTTATGCGTCTGTGCCACCGGGTCTGCCAGCCAGAAGCCCGCCACAGCGCAGAGCAGGATCACCCAAGGGGTCCATGCCAGTAGCCGTCCAAGACGGCGCCGCCCGACTTCGTGATCCTCGAGTGACTTCAAAGGTTCCGGCTCGATCACCGCTCCGTTGGGGCAACCCTGCTCGCAAAGCCTGCAACGCACACAATCTCCAGTCGTGATTTCAACTTTGCGCGGCGAAAGCAATGAAAAGAAGCGCAGCAGAACGCCGTATGGACAGAGATAGCGGCAGACGGGCCTCGAGATGAACAGCCCGATCACCAGCCAGAACAACGCAATTCCCCAGAGTTTCGCTGAGGTGCTGAAGCTGAAGAGTCCGTAAAAGGGATCGATCCGGCAGAAATAGTAAGTTCCCCCGCTGCCGGCGATGACTGTAAAAACCAGCAGGATGAGCAACGGGATTTGCCGCAGGAGCCGGTCGAGCCAGAGGGGTACATGGATCGTTTTGAGATGCAGCAATTCCTGCAAAGCGCCCATCGGGCAGCCGCCCATACAGAAGAGCCTTCCCCAGTACAGAGCCACTGCCAGCGGCAGAATAAACAGCAAGACCAGGCCCAGAGGAACTGGCTGCCCTTGAAAAAATGCGGCGGCTAAATTCTGATACATGCCGACCGGGCATGGACAGGCCTTGAACAGGAATCCGAAGATCAGCAGATTGGCGGCTGCCAGCAATTGCAGGCGTTTCCGCGAGCGCCAGCGATACAGGGCAAGCCCGGTCAAAAACAGCATCACCGCCAGGATCAATACCCGCAGCAGAGTAGTATCCGGTATCCGCTCTTCCAACTCGAGGACCGGCTCGATGTAATCCTTGAACTCGGGCTTGGGAAAACGCATCTGGGCAAAGTAAATCATGAATGGTCTCCCATGGGAGGGTAATGAGTCAGCATCGTAAAAACTGATGACAGATAGATTATTTTTGTAACAAATAACACAAAATGACACGAAAAAATTTCATGGAAAAAACGATGTTTTTTCACAATCAAAGCCGTTTCCATGAAATTTTTTCGTGTCTTTTGGTGCATTTCGTTGTTCAAAAAGAATTCCTCGGTCACCTGTTTTACTGGGGCGTTACATGGGTGGTTTCTTGAAAATATAAGGTTTGTCATACGGCACCCGGACAAAGGCGCCAGCCGGGCAACGGGCGGCGATTGCGCACTGATTGCAGTTCAGGCAACGGTCATGGCGCACTTGCAAAAACAGGGAGCCATTGCCGAAATCCGTACAGCCTTTGACACATTTCCCGCAGCCGACGCAAAGCTCCTCGTCGATGCGGTATTCAAAATACGGGTCCTCGACAAAGGTTCGCTTGATCGCACCGACTGGGCAACGCAAATTTTCAGCGGCCGTATCCAGCTTCAGGTATTTGCCATGATAATATCCGCTGCAAAATTCACAATATCCGCAACTGGCATACTGATGCACACATTTCACCGCCGAAGGTGACAAAACGCATTCTCTGGCGCAACGTCCGCATTGCACACATTTGTTCGGATCAATCTGCCATAAGCTGCCGACGCTCTTTCCGCGCTGACGCCGCCAAAGCGACAACGGAAGCAGCGCCAGCAAAAACACACCCAGCTTTTGCAGAAATTGCCGTCGCCGCATCATTTTGCCTCCCGGAAAGAAAGAGCCGTCGGATGCCCACAGGAAGCCAGGCGCGGACAACCGCGACAGACCCCATTGCCACGGCAGCGCGAATCACGCACGGATGCATCCGAGGGTCTCCGCAGACTGCGAAAAATCCCATAGCCCAGCAAGCCGAGCAACAGAAAACGCCCGGTTTTTTTCAGAAATTCCCGTCTATTCATACGATCCCCTAATGATTGTAGTGCCTACGGCGCAAAGTGTTATGTCGATCCGTCCGATTTGTTGTCCGTGTTCCGTCCGTGTTCCGTCCGTGTCCCGTCCGTGTGGATTGCGAGCAGTCAGTCCGCGCCACGCAGCTCAAACTCCCAGGTGCGTGTCTGCCCGAAATCCGATTGATGATCGATCAGATAAATTTTATTTGCCGTTTTACGGATTTCGTAATTGAACTCCGATGCGGACAAATCCGGCACGATGACCTCGAGCAATTCTCCGGATGGCGCATAAAGCCTGGCCTGGCGGATTCCCTTTTCCATGGTCAGGAAGCGTCCTCCTTCCAAGGCAACGAAGCGCACCGGGTTGCAGCAGCCCCCGAAGGGTTCGGCGGGTATCCAGGATGCGATGAAAGCGCCACTTTGCGGGTCAAGTTGTTCGAGACGTTTCCGCCCGACATTGGCCACCCATAGATTCCCTTCCGGAGAGACATCCAGCGGGAAGGCGGCGCCGGGCACGATCCAGGCATCGAATCCATCCGATTCCCAGACCTGCTCGCCAGTACTGCTACGGACGCCCATGACCTTGCGGCGCTCGCGGTCCACCCGGAATTCCAAGTCCCCTACTCGGGCAGGGAGTCCCTCCGGCAATTCCATGGCATCAGACCGAACCGCCGCCGGAACCGGAACTTTCTCTTCCCCGCGAAAAAGCAGAATGCCGCCCAGCAGAAGAACTGCCAGACCAACCAGAAAACACACCCATTGCAACCGACTTAATTGCATCTCAAAACACCCCTTTAATGGACGAGGGACACGGACTTTACACGGACGGGACACGGACTTTACACGGACGGGACACGGACTTTACACGGACGGGACACGGACTTTACACGGACTTTACACGGACGGGACACGGACTAAACACCCCCCCTGCCCCCTGCACCCTGCCCCCTGCACCCCTGCACCCCGCACCCTGCACCCTGCACCCTGCACCCTGCACCCTATCGAAGATCAATACATGCCATCGAGGTTGAATCGCGGAGAATCATCAGTCCATCGGCGAGTGCCAACGGCCCCCATGCATCGCAGCCCGGCAGCACCCGGTGCGCCGCCAGTTTCCGGAATTCCTGCCCGGTAAATTCGAACACCGAGAGCACGCCCTGATCATCAACGATCCAGATTTTCTGATCCGCAATCAAGTATGGCCCTAGGCCGAAGCGCTCCTCGCGACCGCTTCCCGCCAAGATTTCCGGCAGCTTTGCGGGGTCTGTTGCGACCAGTTGCGCTCGGAGGCTGCCGGCATCTTTCGGTTGAATCGTAAAAAGCATTCCATTATAAAAAACCGGTGTTTGCTGTTCGCAGGCAGGACCTTGGGAGGCTTTCCAGGAATTTTTCAGAGAAGTCTGCCACTTGCCGCCTTCGAGTTTCACCTGCAAGACAGCCGATCCAGCGCCATATCCCGCCGTCAGAAAAATTTCCTCGCTCGAGAGTTGCACGGGCGAAGGCGCCCATACCGGCGGACGCCAGGCAGCCGAATGCCAGAGCAGCTCGCCATCTTCAGCGACTCCCACCACGCCGCCCAATCCGCAGTAAACATATTGCCGGACACCCTGCACCACCATCGGCACAACGGACGAATGCGACATCTTCAGCCCCGGGGCATTGCCTGTCTCCCAGAGAACTTTCCCGCTGCGCAATTCCCGCGCCTGAAGCAGCACCTCTTTGCCGGCGGGTGCCAGGATGACTGTCCCCCGATCAATCAGCGGGCACTGTCCGGCATACCACTGCGGCAACTCGCCGCCGTATTCGCCCAGCAGATCGCAACCCCAGAGCAAATCCCCGGAAAACGCATCCGCTACCATGACATGAGCTTTTGGCCCGATGCTGACGACGGTCCCCTCTGACACCGTGCTGACCGTCCGCGATTTGCCATGGTTTCTGCGTACCGGATTGTCGTAGCAACGCCGCCAGACCTCCTGGCCGGAATGCAGCTCGAAGCAGCGCAATGCATCCTGCTCCGTTTCTTCCAGATAATCGAGGAGATACACAAAACCGTATGCGATTGCCGGCGCCGCATAGCCCTCGCCCAGTTCCTGACGCCACAAGACTTTTGGCCCGGCAGCCCCCCAATCCGTCCGCAAAGGCGGAGAAGCCGCAGCGATATTATCCCGGTTTCCCCCGCGGAATCCCGGCCAGCTTCCGGCATTTTCCTGGGGCTGACTTGTAGCGAAGCGTTGAAAATGTTCTCCAATGATGATTTTCCGGGTGACTTCCTGTTGCTCCTGACGCGGATCCGGTTGCGGCAATGCCGGAACGAGGTCAAAGTTGCTGCGGAAATTGACAAAATGCCAGACCCCCGCCACCGCCAGCAGCAGAAAACACAGCGTCACAATCCGTTCAATGTACCTTTGACTCATCATGTTATTTAAACCTGCACCCTGCACTCTGCACCCTGCACTCTGCACCCTGCACCCTGCACCCTGCACCCTGCACCCTGCACCCTGCACCCTGCACCCGCTTGCAAAGCGCCTGGACTATGAAAATCTTCGGGTAGAGTTTTTCCGAGTACCACAATTGTGAAAAATACAGGCCGATAGGTTCTACAGGCAATTCTTTTTCGTCTTCCAGGTATGGCCGCAGGAAATCGAAGCCGCGTTGCAGAGTTTCCTTGGCTTCCGGGCAAGGCGCCAGAGCCGCCAGCGCCCGTGCCGTAAAAATGACATTCGGGCGTCGAGTAGCGGCATCTCCCCAAGCGCCGCTGGGCAGTTGCTGCGCCAGCAGGAAATCGCGTGCTTTCTGCAGCCAGGGTTCTTTCACCCCTTGCAGATTCTCCAGCACGACAGCTGTTCCATATACCGGAGCCAGTTGATCTGCGGCATACTGGTCTCCAAACCAGAGCGCAAGAAAAGAGCCATCATCGCGCTGTTTCTTTTCCAGAAAGTCCAGAATGTTTGCCAAGCTCCGCCGCACCCGTTTCTGCAAGGTGGCAGGCAATTGCGGCAGCCAGAGCGACAGCGCCCGCCAAGCATGTGAGGACAAATCCGGACAGCTCTGATCAAATGGAAGCCGTCCCCAGCCCCGGCAGAAGGTCGGCATCCCGCCATCAGCGTTCTGGATATCCAGCAGCCAGCGGCAGCCCCGCTCGATGTCCGGAGAGCACTCCCCTTTGCGCAAATGGTACAGGAGAATCAGCGCGGCAGGCGTATCGTCTGCCTCCGGCACCGCACCGCTTAACGGAGTCCATCCCCAACCGCCCGGACGCGCCCCGGTAAACGGATGCACCTCCCGGAACTGCCGCCCCAGAATCAATTCCGACAAACTCGCTTTTTCGGCGGCAGTCAGGCTCTCCACCACAGCTTTTCCGGCCAGCGACGTGAGCCACTGGTCGAGATTAGTATCAATCGGCCAGGAAGCATCCGCACGCACTGTCTGACAGAGGAATTCCGCGCAGGCGGCAGCGACCGGATGCTGTTTAAGGCCGGCCTTGGAGAGGCAAATCAGGCAGAATGCAGTCAGCGGCGCAGCTTCCAGGAAGCCGCCGGAATCCGGTTGTTTTTGCTGCAAGATGCGGAGGCATCTGGGAACAAACCTTTCCCGCAGCCATCTGACCAGACTTGGCTTGCTATTGCGATGTTGAGCGATACCGACGCAGATCAGTGCCGGAATCGCGTAGCTGACCACCTGCAATTTCAGCAGACGAAGCATACCGCCAGGCATGACTGCCAGCTCGAAAGGCAAGCGCGGAATCCCTTGCCAGGCTCGAGTCCCCTCGCCCAGCAAGCCGACTGACGCACACAGAGCCAGAATCGGCACCGAAAATGTACGGTCGGCGCCGTATTTGCGTAGAATTCCGGTACGCAGCTGGTCTGCATCCGTGCCGCCAAATTCGCGTTCGAGGAAAGCATCCGCCCTGCGGCAATTTTCGTCAGACTCCTTGTCACCATGGAGCGCTGCCCGCGCCAGCAGGGTAGCAGTGGTATTGGATGGAGATTCCGGAGAATCACCCCAACCGCCGTCGGCCAGCTGTGTGGCAGCCAACCAGTGCCGCCCAGCGCGGGTCAGCGCCTCGTTGCCTTGCGCATCATAGCAATGCAACGCCACGACGGCAGTCGCCGTCGCCACGGCTGAAGACGATAATTCGCCACTCCAGCCCCCCTCGGAATTGCGTTCATCGAGGAGCCGTTTCGTCCACCGCTGATGATATTCTTCAAGTCGATGCATTTGTCTAGGGGGCAGGGGGCAGGGAGCAGGGGGCAGGCTGTGCGTGGTGCGTGGTGCGTGGTGCGTTTGTCCGTGTCCCGTCCGTGTCAAGTCCGTGTCAAGTCCGTGTCAAGTCCGTGTCCCGTCCGTGTCCCGTCCGTGTCCCGTCCGTGTCAAGTCCGTGTCAAGTCCGTGTCAAGTCCGTGTCAAGTCCGTGTCCCGTCCGTGTCAAGTCCGTGTCAAGTCCGTGTCAAGTCCGTGTCCCGTCCGTGTCAAGTCCGTGTCCCGTCCGTGTCCCGTCCGTGTCAAGTCCGTGTCAAGTCCGTGTCCGTATTCACATCAGACCGGCTAGGAGCAAGCCGTAGGCTGTGTATTCCAGGTCTGCAAGGGAATCTTCGAGACCGGAAGAGAAGCCACCTTCCGCAGTAAAGGCGGAGTACAGGAAATCCCGTACCGGCAACGGCGGTTTCTGCTGGTGCAGTGATAAGGCAAAAAAAGCAGTTGCGGTCGATAACAGGTCTGTCTGCGGTGCCCCCCGCGCTGCCTTGAAGGCACCGTCTCCCTGCTGCAAAGCAACAAAATTCGGCAAAGCACCAGCAGTCAAACTGCAGAATCCGTAATGCGCCAGTGCCAAAGCCGCACTGGTCGCATTAGTACTACTGTGCTGATCATTGCGGAGATTGCTGAAAAGTCCGTCATTGCAGCGATAAGCGTCCAGACTTTGACCACTGAAAGGAATTGCCAGTTCCTGAGCCAGCGACAATTTCAGAAATTGCGAGTAGGGAGAAGCAGCATCCTGCAGCGGAAAAAGAGCGCCATCCCGGGACTCCAGCAGTGCCTCCGCATGCTTCCGCAGCGATCTCGGGATTGCCCGGCTTTTCAGAAATGCGAGCAATTTACGGCAGCGTACCAGGCAGAGCAAATGCACAAGGTCCAGCTGCCCAGGATCAATCCCATCGAGATAACGCGAAACCGCATCCCGACGCATTGGCACCCGCAATACCGCTGCCAGCAAAAGCGCAAACATACTGTAATACAAATCCGGCTGACCTGCACGATTGACAAAACCGCCGTCCGTATCTTGATGCTGCTGCACAAAATCCGACATCAAACGCAGAGCCTCCTCCGTGCAACGCTCGCGACCACGGCAAAGCGCCGCATACATCCCCCCCGAAATGGTATCACTCCCTAAGAACATGTAAAATTTCGTACTACTATCGTAATGTGTCAGTCTTCTGTAGTGCGTGGTGCGTGGTGCGTGGTGCGGGTCAGACGTGGTGGACGGTGTGGACGGTGTGGACGGTGTGGACAGGACAAGGACATCCCCCGCACCCCACGACAATCAGGGCATCACAACCGGGACGGTCGCGCTACTTTTTAAAGCGTTC
>JAPXLT010000006.1:0-39742 GCA_033809415.1 Lentisphaeria bacterium | reverse complement strand
GCTGTTCTCCGTCGGCGGGGCGTCCCATGCGCGCACCACGCAGATAGCCTAACTTCTCAGCCACCTGCAATACCCGTTCTGAAGTCGTTGCCTTGACCAGAGGACTCTGCCGCAAAACACGGCTCACAGTCATTGCACTGACTCCACATCGGGAAGCAATGTCAACTATTGAAACATGTTGGGGCGATTTTTTCATCTATAACAACCTGATGGAAATCAAATTCTACAATCTGCCCTCGGAAAATCCGACGACTTCGCAAAAATTAACTGCTGCCGATGACTTTGTCAAATGAAACACCTATTTTTTAACCACGAACCACACGAACGGACACGAAAATTTTTTATAGGGTTGCTGCTTCGACGGATAGGATGGCATGCGGAGTCGCAGTTTATCTGTTGTTGCCTCTGATCGGCCGGGAAAAAAAGACGGGAATTGGCGATAGAATTTCTGCATGTTATGATCAGCATACCATCCAACTCTAAAAAAGTAAATCTCCGATTCCAGAAATTTTTGACGTTTTCCAATGATACTTTGTGTAAGAAAGCTGTTGACATTGCTTGAATACGAGTTTACATTAACACGCAATTTTCAGTCAAAGCTGGCAAAATAGAAGGAGATGCAGAATGACGACATTCAGATCACCCCATGGCGACCGATTCTCGAGCAGGTTTACTTTAATTGAGCTGCTCGTGGTTATCGCGATCATAGCGATCCTGGCGTCGATGCTGCTGCCTGCTTTGGGCAAGGCTCGGGAAAAAGCCCGCACAATCTCCTGCGCCAGCAACTTCAAACAGCTGGGAGTCTGCGTCCAGCTCTATGCCAGCGACAACATGGAATATCTGCCGTTGTACCATTGGGGCAAGTACACCTACCAAGATGCCCTGGCCGCCTATATTCAAAGCGACGCCAGCTGGAACTGGGGCTGGTCCGCCGCCACTACGGCCACAGTCAAAAAACTCTTTCAATGCCAGGCCGGTGTCAGCGAAATTTACTACGGACAGAATATCGCCTACAATGCCCGGGTCGGCTTCAAGCAATACTATCTAACCTACCCTTCCTATGGACCAGCCCGGATCACAATCAAACGCCTATCGGAACGATATCTGATGTCGGAGATAAAAAAAGGCGCTTTTGGGTTTGACGGAGCGGGTTTGCTCAGTTACCGTCACGGCAACCGGATCAACATCCTTTTTGCCGACAGTCATGTAGCCGCCCTCACCGCTCTGGAAGTCACCAATTATTCGATCAGCACCCAGGGAATCAAATTTATTTACGATGACATCCGCTGACCGAGGTGGGAATCCCTCCTCGGCGCAATAAGCTTCTCCGGAGACACGGAGGTGGCGGCATCTCCAACTGGGTCACACAAAGTCATCTGTTGATCCACCCTGGGCACAATCAATGCCATTCACTTCCTTCCATCCCGTCACCTTCCCCTCCGTGCCTCTGTGCCTTTGTGAGAGAGTTTTTTGATTTTTCGGTGGTGGGAGAGGGAAGCCGGCTTCATGCCGGCGAGCCGCCGGCGCTCCATATCGCCTCCGACGCAATTGCGTAAAGCCGACCTTGGCACACACGAATTTCGCCGAGCAGGCTCATCCGTCAAAGCAGCAACTCTACAAATTTTCCGAGTTTTCCGTGCTTTCCGTGGACAAAAAAAAGATTCTGATTGCCGATCAATGGAAAAAGTCAACTGCTTTTTTTAGGATAAATTATTCAAACATGAATTTCCGGAAGGCGGAGGGATTCTTGCCGCCGGAGATGCCTGATGACAGTCCCATTTCATAAAGGGGACCGCCACCGTCATCATCGAAGAAAATCAGGTTAAAGCCGAAGACTCTTCCTTTTTCCGGACGGAGCGGCGCCACCGCCTTCCATGGCAAAGCGAGCCGATAAAGCATGCGATCATCTCCGAGATCATGGATTTGCATCGGATACTCGTTGCGGGAGCCTCGCAGTTCGGCAAAGCGCTGGGGGCTGGTATAGCAATACAATTCCGGTTTTCCCGCCTTGTTCATAGCGAAGGCATATTCCCAGTCGTTATCTGCATCATAGCCGGTGGAAGCCAGTTTGCCGCTGACAGCGTCTCCGGCAGCGTCAAACCCGAACTGCAAAGCATCCTGGTTCCAAAGGTTGTTGCCGGTCTGCCGGAAGCAGCGGCGGTCATCCCGAACTTCGACCGCAAGATGAAAAAACTCCTCGTCGTAGCCAAGGTAGACTTTCAGGCTTAAATCGTCCACGCCAGTCCACAAGGCATTGGCGGCGGCATCGCCCGGCAGCAGATTCGAGGCCGAATGCAGCAGAATGGGCTCCACCGCTTCAAAGCCGGTCAGAATAGCATCGGCTTTCACCCCTGCAACCCGCTTCAAGACGGTCCAGAAGATATCGGCGGAAAACGAGTAGGTCTGTCCGTCGGCTGTCGCGTCAACCCGAAGTGTCTCCCCAGACTCGAGCGGAGTGCTCAGCGGCAGATCGATCCGGCTGATCTTCCCCGCCTCCAGGCGGACTTCCCTGGTCTGGATTTTTTCGCCCGAAAGGCGTGCCGTCAGGTCCGTTCCGGCTTTGTTCAGAACAGCAAGCTGTACCTGGTCGGACTGTCGTAGCAGCAGTTCTCCGGCGAGAGCCGGCAGAGAATATTTTGCCTTTGCAATCCGCTCCGCCAAGCGAGTTTTCGCCATACTGGTCTCGATGAACAGCGGGAATTCGCTGATGCTGCCATTGAACGGACAGCGGCTGCCGAACAGGTTGTACACTCGGGCATCCTCCGGCAGCTGCAAGGTTGTCTGCAATGGTTTTTCCTCGCTAGTCCAGAGCACTGCAACGGTTTGCTCGCCCCGTTCGAAGAGGTAGCAGTAGATCCCGTTCATCGGCAGCACCTCGAGCGGTTCGGCGGCATGGGTCAGCAGACGGGCGGCGGCGGCATAACTGCCGATCATCGGGCGCGGGTTGCCCAGACGCCACATCCCGTAGTCGCTCAGCCCCGGCTGGTCGGCTACCGCGTAATGCGGAACCCAGCGCAGGCAGCCATGCCCTTTGGCCATCACCACTCCGCGCTGCATCACCGCCGCCAGACGCATCAAGGCCGGATCATCCATCGGCAGACTGGAAACACAGACATAGCCTTTTTCCTCGATGCTCAAAATCCCATCCGGCCCGATCAGTTTGCGTCCTTCCAAAAGAGTTTCTCGGAAAAAGCCCTTTTCCTCAGAGACTGGGCGGTAGCCTGGTCCGTAGGTGCATGGCGTTACATGCGCATCCGGGCCGATCCCGTCGATGACATCCTTCAGTTGCGGGTACAGTTTTTTTGCATAGGGGAATAATTTCATCGAGTCCACCCCGCTGACGCACAAGCCCAGAACCGGCAGCTTCGGATTGAAGCGGCGCACCTCTTCGGAAACGATCCGTGTCCCGGTCAAGTAGTACTCTTCGGCATATTTGCCGGAATGCCAGGACAGGTCGATTTCATTGACTATGCTCCAGCTGGTCACCCGGTTGCCGACATGCTGGATGACCGCCCGGACATAATTGCGGAAAGGAATGAAGAAAGCCTCCGGAAAACCACTGTCCAGCAGGGGTTTCTTCTGCTGGTTATACCAGGTGGTATCCATCGAATACTGGTTTCCGTAGACCGGAAAATGTCCGTATACTTCCATTCCCAGGGCATGCGCCTGTTCGATCCGCTTATCCAGCCCGGAAAACTCATACTGGCCCGGTTGGGGTTCGCAGTGTGACTGGTAGACCGCCAGGGTCGTGCTGCCCATGCCGATCGCCCGGGACGGCACCAGAAAAGCGGAAGGCAGGCCGAAATGGCACATGGAGAAGAAGGGGTCCGGCTTTTCAACCCATGGCGCAATCAGAAACGCCGCCGTCTTTTCGGCAACCATATTATTATCCGTCCGCAAACGGCATTTGACAATGTAATACCCCGGTTCATCGAGTCTTCTGCTGATCCGGAGCGGCAGCGAGACATAGCTTCCCGGCAGAAGCTTTTCCGGCGAAGCACCCTGATCGAGCAGGTTCCCCTCGGCGGAGCGCAGCTCATACTCGAGCTGCGCGGAAACTGGCTTCTCGATACCGCAGAACACACGAAAAGCGACGCTGACTTCCTCGCCGGGCTGATAGATTCCTCCCAGCCGGGCTGGTGCGGCGTTTTCGCCGATGAGCCGCCCAGTCGCCCGCCCCACCACCGTCAGGACGGGGTTGCGGAAGCGGATGGCATCCTGTTCGCTGGCTGCTGCGTTTGCCGGGCAGGGTGTAGTACCGAGGACCAGTCTCAGCTGATGCAGGCCTTTTTTGTATGGTACCTGCACTTGATAGCGCTTGCCATCACTGGTTTTTCCAACACTGTAGACAAAATTGATTTGCCCCTCGACTTTCAGCACCTGCTCGACCTGTACAAAGGGCTGCCAACCGGCAAGTTTTCCGTCCTTTTCACAATCGACAGAAAACACATACTGCTCGACCTCGAACTCGAGCGGATTGACCGCGACCTGATTATATCCGCGTTTGCCTGGAACCGGCTTGAAAATCAGTTCGTCCCCATTGCTCTCATGCTTCACCGCATCCTTGATCCAAGACACCTTGTTGAACGCAAGAAACGACGGTGCCTGCGGGACAAGATTGACCGAGCGGGAGTCGATTGCGACAGACTTGTCCGGCACAATTGCGGCCGGTTTTTCGGGCACCGCCGTCTCGACCGACATTGCCCTTAGGCTGACATTGTCAAACCAAGCTACGCCTAGATTGTTCGGCACTCCCTTTCCGGTGTGCGAACTGCACATCAGATATATATGGACATACCGGGTTCCCGATGGCAGAGTAAAGATTTTTTTCTGCCGGAACCAGTCATTTTCCGGCTTGTTCCATTCCGTGCCGATGCGGAATGCATTGACGCTTTTGCCATCGCTGCTGCCGTATTCGAGCATCAGAAAGGCCGTCCAGGAATTCTGGAAGCCGGTGTTTTTCAAATCCACGGAACATTCATATTGACCACCCGGCAAGGTAAGAGTCTGCATGACGCAACCCCATTTTCCAGGCTGTCCTTGCATTTTCAGGGAGGCATTCCCACCGCCCGACACCACCGAAGCATCGATTTGAGGCGGGTACAAGTCCTCGAGCCAACTAGGGGCTTTCCAGCTTTCCAGCCCCAGCTCGAAGGAACCGTTTTTCAGCAGATTCTCAGCATCCGCCGAATACACCGCCAGACAACCCGCCAGCAGAACTACCGCCACCATGACAAAACGTTTCATTACCATCTCCTTGATTAGAGGGCGTTTTCATTCTCTTTCAGAAACTATAACTATAAAAACTTGGAAAACAAGTAAATAAACTTTATTTTATCATTGGAAAACGTCAAAAATTTCTGGAATCGGAGATTTACTTTTTTTAGAGTTGGATGGTATGCTGATCACAACATGCAGAAATTCTATCGCCAATTCCCGTCTTTTTTCCCGCCCGATCAGAGGAAACAACAGCTAAAACCATAAATCCGCGTGCCCCCCATCCGTCGAAACAGCAACCCTATAAACTTTCCGTGCTTTCCGTGGACAAAAAAAGATTCTGATTGCCGATCAATGGAAAAAGTCAACTGCTTTATTCGTTGATGAGCCAGACTCTCATCTTTGGGAAAGAAACGACTTCTGCAGGACAATAAAAAAGCCCAAGTGGCGAAGAATGGCACCACTTAGGCATTTTCCAGGGGTAAAATGGCGGAGAGGGGGGGCGTAAAAAAAACTCCGGATTTTCGCTCATTTTAGTTTATTAATCATTTGATTGTAGTTAGTTGCAAAAGTGTTTGCTTTTTCACCTGGTAAAATTTTAGATGCAAAAAGCGGTACTAAACGGTACTATTTAACCGCTAAACGGTACTAAACGGTACTGTGTTTTTACACCGAAAACCGTCTCCAAACGGCACTATTTAACCTAATATCGTAAGCGGCAAATTGCAAGCTGGCTTTGGGAATATTTGCAGCAAAAGATCAATCGATATAGCTAATAAATATTAGACTAATATTTATTAGCTATTTTATTGTAGTCTTATTGTACATGGAGGTAAAAAATACTACCGTATTCTGCGTGTTTTACTATATTACGCTACCTCCAATGAGCAATGATTTTGGACTGATCAACGAGTGCCATAGTAGCTGGCATTGATCCCGCCGCCGTGCTGATTTTAGCTGAACTGGCTGTTAGGCTGCAACGAATATTTGTCTTCGTTCCAGTTGATCGGGCATGGAGCAACCTGAGCACAAGGCAGGAGACTTCCGGAGTACTGGGGATAGTCGCCTATCAAGTTGAATCTATGACCAGGGTTCATATTTGATATGATATAGTTGATAGTCAGTGGAGCCAGGATCAACGACTGGGTGTGGTACAACATGCGGGTATTCGGGTGGTGCGCCCGGATATCCTCGAACCGTGTAACGGGATTCATCGGCTGAATCTTGAAGTTGGCAATATCGCTACTGTTGTTCTCGAAACCCGTGGCCATACGGAGTAAGTCAACATAACGAGTATCACTGAGGTTCCCCTTGCCGGAGATCAGCCCGTTGTAGTTGTGGTACACAAAGCTGTACTTCACGTTGCCCATCGCCGCAGCCTTCAGCAGGTCTGGAGTCAGTGTAAGATATACCGTACGACCGAAGAACCGCTCCATGCTGGCATACGCCTTCGTTTCGGTACCGAACGCTGCCAGGTCCGGGATGCTGTAGCGGCCTTCGGTGATGTCCAGGCACAGGTAAGGAGCATCGAAGTAGGTGGTGATCAACTGATGGAATTCGCTAATGTTCTGGATCGGACGGTTGACAGCGTCGACCAGGTTGCCGAGGTTCGGCTTGCCCTTGGCGAAGACCTTGTACGGTTCGGTCCACATGCTGTCACGCAAATAGAGCATGGTCGCGACCAAGATGGCGAACGGAATGTATCCGGACACCGGAGCATGGGATACGATAGACGTGATAACAGGAAGCGGGATGATCTTGGCGTTGATGTCACCGCGATCATACGGAGTGATGAACCGAGTGTATCCGCTTACTGCAAACAACGTCTCGCCGTAATAGAACTGAGTTCCGTTACCGACAGGCTCGACCCTACGTACAAGGAACCCAAAATCGTTGCGGTCTGGCGCGATGTGCGGAATGACCTGGCTGATGTATTCGCGAACCTGTGCCTGGTTCGTGCATATCTGGAACCATTCGTTGCTCAGCATATCCATACTGAACACATTTTCAGTTGAGAACATGTCGCCGAGAATCAGGTTGATGATAGCGTTGGCCATCTTCAACGCGAAGTTGGATGTATACTCTTCCGGGATAACCACAATGGTCGTGATCAACGAGAATGTGTTGGCGATGTCCTTCGCCTGCATCTTGAACTGGTCCATGATAGATGCCAGTTTGCTGGTCGGAGGCGTGTTGGCCTGGTTGACATACGATTCGGCGAAGATCAGGCAGATGCCTTTCCAACACTTGGCATCGTAAAAGATAGCAGCATGTATTTCTGGCGTCATAATGGGCATGGACTGGATGTCGAGTTTCCGCTGTATCCTTTTGATGTTCCGTTCGATATTTGCCCTGACGTTGGTGAGATAAGCATACCCTTCGGCACTCAGCTGTGATTGAGCGATGAATCCGTCGAAGAACTGACGAAATTTCAGAGCCGACTTGGTAACCGATCCTGCGAACTTGGTGCCGGAATCCATGTTGCCCAGATTGAACTGTGGAGGTTCGACTACGGATTCTTTGGACGTTGATTGAGCGACAATATCTTCTGTTTTAGGGGAAGAGGCTTTTTTGTTGGGTGTAATTATTCTTGCCATCTTCTTGTTACCTCTCTAGTTGGCCTAACGTGATAATCTTGTATTACGATAAATATACTGTATATCACAATTTCACTTTTGGATAATCTGCTCACAGAAACCATGGGCTTATCCATTCCTGTGAAACGCCGGATTCCCCTAAACCCTACTCGGTGATGCTCAAGCGCCATGACCACGGCACCTACGATGATGTGTTCTACAGCCTGTCGTACCTGGCCAAAGTCGCCACTAAACCCCCGGTGCGCATAAGGGAGCTGTTCGTCTCCAAGCGAACCACTAAATGAAAACATACAAGAGTAAAGGGGAGTTCAGGAAGAGTGAAAGACTGTGTAATATCAGGGTATCAGTGAACGATATTAAGAATTTTGACTTGACTTTTTATGAATGGCAGGCTAATCTATGCCTTATAGCTGATCCTCCAATACCATGAACCAGTCTGTTTTATTACCTTAGTTGGACATATTGGTTCATCCTCTTCTCTTGTCTGGAAACAAGGAAACAACTCCATGAATGGATGCTTTCTTTTGTTGATAAACTTTAAAGCCGACTGTTGTAAGTTCATCGCGCAATAAACAGAAAGGGTTCTCCTATGGGATTTTGGAATACTATAACTTTTGGAATAGTAAATAGATGTAAAGCCAACAAGATTATTAAGAATGCCAAAAGCAGGGAGGAAAACGCACGCAACGCCCTTGAAACCCAAAAATCAAACACTCAAGAAAGCTTGAGCATATTGGGTACTGCTAAGCAAGATGCTTTTACCAACGCTATAAGTCAATTTGTTACTCTTTACCGCGTTGTTGGAAAGGTTGATGTATCTCCGATCAAAAATCTGGAAGGTGGCGTCAACTACCGTCAGTTTAAACTTGAATACTCTGAAATGAAGAAGATTTCAACATCTTTGAATGAAATGGCCGTACTTGTGGGAGGCAGTGCTGTTGCTGGCGCAGCTGCCGTGGGCGGGGCAATGGGTTTGGCTGCGTTAATCGGCACAGCTTCAACCGGGACTGCTATTGGTTCGCTATCCGGGGTTGCCGCGACAAATGCCACCCTGGCATGGTTAGGTGGAGGCGCAGTTTCTGCGGGAGGTGCTGGTGTTGCAGGGGGGATGGTTGTTTTGGGAGGCATAGCCCTTGCACCTTTGGCTATTTTTGGGATGTTTTTAGGAGCAAATAAAGGCACACAAAAACTCAATGCAGCAAAAGATTATAGTGATGAGATTGATGTCCTTGTTGAGAAAATTTATACTTTGATTATGGAATTAGAAAAAATAGAAAAAGGAGCGAAACTTTTCACGGAAACAGTTTTATCTCTCGAAGGATTGATGAACTTTCAAAATGAAAAGATGCAATCCATTGTTTGTCGCCTTAACAACAGAAGGGTATTAAATAAATACCTTATTGATCCAATCAAAAAATTATTCCGCATACAAGTTTTAACCGATGAGGAAGCGACAGTCTTTAGAGATACAGCAAATTGTGCTTTATTATTAAAGCAGATTTGTGATACCCCTTTAATGGATGGTGAAGGTGCTTTCATGGAAGAGGCTATAACTTTTCTTCAGCAAAAAGAGGACAGCTGTAATACGCTGCTTTTGCAGGCAGGCATGCCTCAACTTGGAGAGGCGGTATAAACATGGATTTGTTAGGGATTAAACGAAGGAAAAAGATACGTGACTTTAATCAGGAAGTCAATATTGCCATAGCGCAAGAATTAAGTTATTTTGGGGAAGCCACGGCCCAGCATTTTATCTCTCATAGTGAATTGGTAAAAATTTCGCAATCCAAAATACATCCTGATTTTTCTGATACCAACTACCAGCAGCAAGCAGGTTTTTCTGCTGAGGTAAAGCAGGTTGCAAGAACTAATGCCGAAAACATAATCAATCATGACGGCACTCGTATCGCACGTACAGATAATGTTGGAGCGGTTAATCATCCTCAATTTGATCTCGTTGCCGTTGATAAGAACAATAATCCGATTCTGGATGCCAATGGCCAATATGTTGGAGGAACTCAACAAAAGAATTTTAGTAAAGTCGAAAACTACAATAAGCTAATAGGCAGAGATTATGAACACTATAAGAATGCCAAATTTGCCGTTCCGCCGGATCAATACGACGAGATTATGGCAAACTGGGATAGCACTATTCAAAACTATAAAAAACAAAGCGAGTATTTGCGGGCAAATGGCAACACACAACAGGCTGAAGTTTTGGACAAAAGAATCGAAAAGATTCAGGATGTAAAATCACGCACTTTCAAGTCTAAAGTTTCAACTGACGATGCCATGGAAGCTAGAAAAAGTCCTTTGAGAAGTACTGTTAAAGATATTTCGCGAGTCTCCCACAGGGCTGGTATCCAAGCGGCGAAAGCTGGCGCCGCTATAAGTGGTACTATTAGTGTGGCTCAAAACATTGTTGATATCGTCAATGAAGACAAAGAAATAGAGGATGCCTTATTGGACGTAGCGGCGGATATAGGAAAAGCAGGTGCTAAAGCATACGTCATAGGAGCTGGAAGTTCGGTGGTTGGCGGAGCATTAAAATCTGCAAGCAGTCAGGTATGTAAAAACTTATCAAAGGGAGGCGGTCCGGCAGCAATCATCAATACAGGGGGGATCCTTGCTAAAAACACAATAGCTTTAATCTCTGGCGAGCTTTCAGGCGAAGAGTTTATAACAAATATTGGACAGGAAGGAACTACTCTTGCAGCATCCATGACTGGTGCAAATTTAGGCGCATCTCTTGGAACAATCATTATGCCTGGAGTTGGCTCTATCGTAGGCGGTGTTATTGGCGGAATGATTGCCTCGATGCTTAGCGGCTCCATGTTCAGGGAGCTGCAATTATCGATTGCGGAAACCAAGCTTTCTAACGAGCGGCGAAAAATCATATCCGAAGTATGCGCCAAGCTAAAAGCCCAGGAAAAACAATACCGAGACATGGTTAATGATTGTCTTGAATATTTTTTAGACTACAAGGAAGATCAGATCCGTAATAGTTTTGCAATAATTTCTCAGGCAATAGAAAACGGAACAAGCATTGAAAGCGGGCTTGCACAGTTAGGTGATGCATTTGGGAAAAAAATAGCTTTCGCCACAAATGAAGATTTCAAAAAACATATTGAACAAGGCAATACTTTAAAGCTTTGAGCAAGTTTTTACATCGACAGTGCAGAGAGCAATCCGTAGATATCATTTTAGCTAATCGTTGCCCAGACTGGAAGTGAATTCTGTTGATTCAATCGTTTCCTGCATCATAGTTTTTTTGCATGATAGGAATGCTGTGCATCACACCGAACTCCGGCTGATGCATCCCGTCGATTTTCCCCTATATATTCCTGTATTGAAATGAGCATTTCGCTCACCTTGTGAAAGCCTCCACTGCCATTTGGGCGGTGGGGGCTTTCCTGTTTCACCACCCCACCACAGGAGAGAAGACCATGAAGATCACAGTCCCCAAAAACGCATTCATCGAAGCATTGTCCTCGCTGGACAAGCTCGGCAGGAACCTCAAAAACGCATTCCCTGAGTTCAGGCATGTCCGGATTCAGGCGGACGCGGGCAGCCAGTGCGTGCACATGGCCGCCCGCGACCTGGAGCAGCAGTTGCAGTTTGAGCTGCCGGACGCCCGGGTTGAAGATGACCTGGACATCGCGGCACCCTGCGCCCAGCTGCAAAGCCTCGTCAAGGGCTGCCGCAAAGACGGGGAGCTGACGCTCTCGGCCGATTCCGGCACCCTGGAGGTGCTGGAGGACGGAAGAAGCCTGGGGCAGCTTCCGCTCGCCGACGGGGAGAACGCCTTCCCCAGCCCCGAGGTCCCCGGCGACGCCGAGACCGTCGCGCTTCCGGCGAACTTCTCCGCGTTCGTGTCGGACGCCGCGATGTGCGCCGGCAAAGACCCGACCCGCGTCCAGGTTCACGGCGTCTGCATCTGCAAGGAGGGGATCACCGCCACCGACGGGCGGGAATTGTACCACGTGCCCCTGCCGCTGGAGGGGGTGCGTTCCGAACTGTCGCTGATCCACACCCCGGCGCTGGCCTCGATCAGGCGGCCCTGGCGCTCGATTTCCACCTGGCGTGGGAAAGACCGGCGCCTTGCCGCCATCCGGGGCGACGGCTTCACGTACTTCGCCGCAATCTCCGACGGGCAGTACCCGAACTGGCGGAAGGTCGTCCCCGACGACCGCGACCTCGACGCATCCATCCGGTTCGCCGATCCGCAGCGGCTCCTGCTGATGAAGTTCCTCCAGGGCGTCGGCAAGCGGGCGGACGAGCACGTCGAGCTGGCCTTCGGGCCGGAGCAGGCCACGGTGACCGACGCCGCAGGCAGGAGGATCAACCTGCCTGCGGAAACCGACGGAGTCCGGAACCCCGGCTCGATCGCGATGCGGGCGGAATTCCTCTGGAAGGCGCTCAGGCTCGGGCACGGCAGCCTCCGGTTCAGCCCCGGCGGCCGGATGCCGCTGAAGGCGACGGGCGGCAAAGGCATCTACATCTTCATGCCCTGCGTCCCGGACAACCCGCAGCATCCTGCGGCCGCCCCCGCCACGGAGCCTAAACCCATCGAAGCGGAAAAACGCCCGCAAACCGCCGCTGCCGGAAATGCAGTGGAAAAACCCCGTCATGGCAAGGGTTTTCCATCGCCGGAAGCACCGAAAAACACCCCACAAGCACACCCCCCCACGACCCCGGAAAAACCCATCACCAGCCAACAAATGAAAGGAACCCAGACCATGGAAAAAGCAACCCGAGAAACGGCATCCGCCGCCACCCAGCCCAACCAGGAAAAGGCCGATCCGGAGGCCACGCCCATCGAGGAGGCCAGCCTGTGCCTCGACGGCATCCGCGAAGACATCAAGGGCATCACGGAGCGCTTCCAGCAGGCCGCGCGAAAGCTCAAGGAGGCCATGCTCGAACAGAAGCGGCAGGAGCGCCAGTACAACACCGCGTTGAAGACGCTGGAGCGCATCCGCCAAGCGTCAGGATTCTGAACCTTAAACCACAACTCAAGCAACAAGTCACAGGCCGATGGGGCAGCCACCCCGTCGGCCTGTTTGTTATCCACCAAAGGAAAAAGGAGAAACCGCCATGTTGAAGATCAACGCATCCTACTCGAAGAAAGTCCCGGCTGAAGCGGAATACAGCAGCCAGAGCTACCACTGCTCCATCGAGGCCGAGCTGCCCGACGGGCTGAGCCACGAGCAGCTCCAGGAACGCATCCATGCGACCTTTGCGACCGTGCGCGAGGCTGTCGAGGCCGAACTGCACGGGCAGGCGACGCAGGCGCCCCCGCAGGCGCCACCGCATACGCCGCCGTTTCAGCAATTCGCATCCCCCGCCGCGCCGCCCCAGGCGATGAACCAGGCCGCGCCCCGGCAGCCCCAGCCCCGAAGCCAGGGGCTGGCCGCCGGGCGTCCGAACGCCCCCGCCTCCTCCAGGCAGATCAACTACCTGCTGAACCTGGCGAAGCGAAGCGGGTGGAACGCACAGGACATCGCCAGCCACTGCCAGGTCAGCCGACTGGAGGACATCGACAAGCGCACCTGCTCGCAGCTCATCGAGCACTTCTCAGGGAGGGCGGCATGATGATGAAAGCAGACTTCACACTGGAGCAGCTCCGGGCGGAGCCGCACATTTCGTACTCAGCCCTGAACACATACCTGAACATCTGCCAGCTGCAATACTACTTCCGGTACGTCGAGAGGCTGGAGCCGGAGCGTACCCCCGCGGCGCTTCCGTTCGGGAGCGCATTCCACGCCGCGCTTTCGGAGCAGGCGCAGGCCGCAAGGCAGGGCGGAAAGCTGTCCGCCGTCCAGCTTGCCGACGCATTTGAAACGCACTTCACGGCCGCCTGCAACGCCTCCGAAAATGTGGTCTTCAAGCGCGAGGACACCCGCGACGGCCTGGTCGCCCTGGCGGCCAGGATGCTCGACGCCGCGCTTTCCGAATGGCGCGACTACTGGAACATCGAGGCCGTCGCGCTCCCGTTCCGTGTCGAGATGCCCGGGCTGGACATCCCGCTGATCGGCGAAATGGACATGGTCGTCTCGGAAAGCAACCCGTTCGACGACGATCCGGAGACCCCCTGCATCGTGGACTTCAAGACTGCGGCGCGGATGTGGCCGGACGACAAGGCCGCGAAGGACCTCCAGGCAACAGTCTTCAGCTATGCGTTCGAGAAAGTGCATGGCAGAAGGCCGGTGTTCCGCTTCGACGTCGTAAGCAAGGCCAAGGCGCCCGCCGTCAAGCGCTTCTACACGGCGCGGCAAGAGGACGACTACAGCCGGCTTGAGAAGCTGGCCAGGAGCGCGCAAAGCGCCATGCAAGCTGGCGTGTTTCTTCCCAACGAAACCTCGTTTGCCTGTGGTGATTGCCCGTACGCGGGAAGCTGCTCGCAATGGCACTGCGGCGCAAAACCGGCAGCAGCCGGAAAGGAGGCGGCGGCATGATCGACATACTGATAAACATCCTCAAGATCCTGATCGAAACCAGAGAATAGAAAGGAGAAGAACCATGGGACTTCTACTTGGCACAAGGGAAAAATTCGTCGGGCGCGACGAGATCGCCATGGTGCGGACGCCGGATCGCACGGACACCTGGCGCCCGGTTCCGCACATCCAGGTCATCGAGTCGCTGGAACGCAGCATCCGGAGACGCGGGTGGAGGATCGGCGCCGAGCAGTACGGCCTGGCGCGTGACAACCAGAAGCTCTTCGGCGTCATGTCCATCGCGAACTCCGACAACCCCGACTGGTCGCGCACCATCGGAATCCGCAACTCGCACGACAAGTCGCTCTGCGTCGGCATCACCGCCGGCGTCAACGTGCTGGTCTGCTCGAACCTCGCATTCGGCGGAACCACCGTCCTGCAGAAGCGGCACACGAGCGGACTCGACATCGCCGAAATGGTCGAGTCCGGCGTGCAGGCGCTGGCCGACAGCTTCCTGACCCTGGAGCTTGCGCTGGAGCGCCTGCGCGGCATCCGCCTGGACCATGACCATGCGCGTTCGCTGATCGTCCGGATCGCCGAGGCGGACGCCATCCCGTCCTGCGACATCCTGCCGGCGTTCAATGAATTCCAGTCGCCCCGCCACGGCGAGTTCGGCGACCCGAGCTGCTGGAGCCTGCTGAACGCCATAACCGAACTCTCCCACAAGTACGCCCCCGCAAGGGTGGACAAATGCCACCGCAGGCTGACCCGCCTGTTCGGCCTGGACGGCGGCAGGCCCGTCCTGCAACTGACACCGTGACCCCGGGACTACCACACCCGTGCACAGGCACGAGCCTCCCCGCCGCTGCGCATCGGCAGCGGGGGGGAGGCGCATTTCACACAATGAAAGGAAACAAGAAAATGAACAAGAAAATGAAAGAAGAAGCGTCGGCGACCATGAGCGAGGCGGAGAAGCGCATCCTGCGGGCCATCATCCCGGAGACGGAGCCATTGCCCTACCCGACCAGAACCCTTGCCATGTCCATCGGCCCGGATGCCGAGGAGTTCGTGATTCCGGACTGCGAGAAGGCGAAGGTGCTCCGTGAATTGTATCCATTCGCCGCGCCTCCGGCGATCAACGAAACGATGATCGACCTCCATGAGGACAAGCCCTTCCGTGTGGGCGACTTCAAGGTCATCCGGGAGGACAACCGGAATTTCCTGGTGTCGCCCTACTATGCGAAATCCGGGGGGATGGTCATCGACTGGCTCACGCTCGAAGAGAACGAGGCGGGAGGGCGGACTGTCCTGCTGCGCAATGCGAAGGACGGGGAAGCCCCCTCCGCCCCCTTCGCCCGTGTCCAGACCGCCAGTGCTTGAAGCCCCGGGCAAGCGGAGCGGGAGGCCTGGAAACCTCCCGTTTCCGGCAGTCCAGCAGGATTGTACTGGAGCGTCAAAAATCGCGGTTCCAGGGGCGGGAAACACGTGCTGTGCAAGCATATTTTCGCCCTTGCGGACCTTCATTCGTTTCATACTGGAAAAGGAGGAACCGGCAGTGAACAGAGAGACACCACCGGGGCATGGCGGCGCAGTTCCGCGCATGCCCATGCACGAGACACCGGCTTTCCGGCTGGCCGAGCATTCCCCGGAATACCTTTCCGACGCGGAGCTGCTCTCCCTGCTGCTGAAGGGGCACGCAGGCACTGAAAGGAGCCTCCGGATCGCCCGGCAGGTCATCGCCGGCTGCGGGGGCGTCACCGGCCTGGCAAGGATGACCCATGCGGAGCTGGTGCGCATCCCCGGCATCGGGGAGTGCGGCGCGGAGGCCATCCAGGGCGCGTTGGCGCTGGCCAGGCGCCTCCAGCGCGGCGACCCCGCCGACAAGCCGGTCATGGGCGACCCGCAGTCCGTCGCGCGGTACATGCAGGCGGTCATCGGGCACCTGCGGCAGGAGGAGTTCCATGCGCTTCTGCTGAACGCGAAGAACCGCCTGGTCAGGGACTGCATGATCACCAGGGGGCTTGCGGACTGCGCACCGGTCCACGCCAGGGAGGTCTTCCGGCCCGCCATACAGGAGTGCTGTTCGAGGGTCATCCTGGCGCACAACCACCCCAGCGGGGACGCGACCCCGAGCCCGCAGGACATCTCATCGACCGGCAAGCTGGCCGATGCCGGGAAGATCATCGGCATCGAGGTGCTCGACCACGTCATCATCGGCAGCCCCTCGCGGGGAGGCCCATTCTGGTGCAGCATGCGGGAGGGCGGATTCCTCCAATGATCCGGAAAAGCCGGAGGCGCGCAATGGAAATCATCATCGAAACGGAAGGGCACGGGAGGGAAGGCAGTCTTCCGCCGGGGCTCTTCATCTGGAGAAACTTGAGAACAGCCACAAATACAGAAAGGAGGGAGCATGGAGAATGAAAGACATGAAATAATCAAGATGCCGGACAACAAAACGGACGGCATCCTCGGAGCCATGGTCGCCGGATTCATCGCCGGAGCGGCATGCGTCCTTGGACTGCTGAAGATCATCGCCAAGGAGTGAAAAAACAAAACCCGCCTGGGAGAGCCAAAACAGCTCTCCCAGACGGGCTATTGAAATGTTTTTGTCAGCTCTGCATCCAGACCCCCCCCGGTTGATACATCTCTGTCTCATTTTTTGTCCATTTTGGAATCAAATTTTCCAAAATGGACTGGAAAAACTTCTTGATAACAATTACAGTAGTTTTTGCGAATTCATGCGGAAATTTCCATCCTATGGAATGGCTGTGAAAATCTTTTTTCTTCAAGATAGCAAATATTTTCAATTCTTATAATTTTTAGCCAAATTTTTGCTTAAAACCCAACCAACCAAAACAGGAGAGTGTATGAACCAGCCAAGTAATATTGAGGAGAGAATTAATGCTCTTGAATCGTGGCAGAAAACTTTGATCCATCAGGGGAAAATTTTGCTATTCGTTGCTACCGTGGCGGGACTCTTCTTCCAGTTCCAGAGTTGCAAAGTCAACGACAAAATTGCGAACCTTAACAAGCAGATCGAGGCCAGCGCAAAAGAACTAGCCGAAATTGAAAAGGCGGCGAAAGCAGCTGCACAGATAGCAGACAGAGCCATCATCAAGGCGGGCGATCTGCAGGAAGCAGTTGGAGCCTCCCAGCGCGCCTCTTCACAAGCTGCTCAGCATAGCCAGGAAGCTCAACATTCTCTGACGGAGATCAAGGAGACGGTAGTTCGCATTGAGGCTTCGTCAATGAATGCTGAAGCTTCAAGCAAGAAAGCAATGGACTTAACAGAAGCGACGCAGGCGCTCCTAACAAAAGTACAAGAGGCCGTTGGAACAGCTAGTAATGCTGCCCAGCGTGCGGAGGCCATTGCGTTCGAATCTGATAAGAAGTTCAGACAGCTCGACACAACTATAGATGATATGATTACGCGACTCACTGCACTTGCGGCAACGAGGCAGGAGACACGCACCCAGCAGCCTCAAGATGAAGAACCCAAAGTAATTCTTGTCAATATCAGTGCTATGCGTTCCAAGGTAACTCTACGAGAAGGAAGTACTTCACTCCGTAGGGTAAATCTTACAAGCATGGACTATGAGGGCACGGTTTACGTTCCAAAAGGGTACTCCGCTGTTGTTAAGTGCACAGCAATGGATTCCACGATCTTCATCTCGTCTGAACTGAAAGGACGCGTAACCGTCAACGACATTGGCATGCGCAACCGCATCGTCGAACTGAAATAGAAGCAAGCGATAACACTCGACTTTACCTAACGATACACCCTCAAGGAATGGAGCCTGAACCGAGTCTATCCTACTCTCGTGGTCATTCGCACCGAATGCTTAAACACACCGCTACCAACGGTATCCGCATAACTGTCTCTTCCTGAACTATGATCCGCCGGTGCGCCTCATGCGCCACTATTCTGCAAAAAATTGAATTGGGCTTGCCCCTTAATGTACACATCCAAAATGTGTTTGGCTTATCACTCCCCTTGTGGCCTGCTGAACAAGAATGTCTTCGACGTCATGCCGGAAAAGGCATTTATTCATTCCTGTTCATTTCTGCTGTTTTTATGTCGATATTTAAATGCCTTATTTTCAGGAACTAACAAAAGTTATCGACAAAAGTTATCGACAAAAATCGTTTTTTTGAGAGAATTATGTCGATAATCATCAATTCACCCAATATCTCCGACCACGTCTTTCCCCTTCTGGTCGAATCGTGCCTTTGGCACAGAGGCGATCCAATGCAAACTTGACCTGCCTGCGTTTTATTTCCAGCCCTATTCTTCGATGTATTTCACTGATTGCCGAACCTGGATACCTGGAAACATCTTCGAAAACGAGTGCTTCCAACCGGTGAGGCTCGATGCGAGCCAGACTTGTCTGACTGGGAAATTCCAGTCGTTGAAGAATTGCAGGCTCCACAAAATAGCGCGTTCCTTTGGTACGTCCAGATTGCTTCACTATGCCGATATTGGGGAGCCGCCCAATCCAGGAAGCAATTTCTTCGGCTGTTTGAAGCTCCAATACTTCCGCAAGTTCACGTGCAGTCATGCCTTCACTCTGTGCCAATAGTCCGAGAACGATCCGCTCACGCTGCCGCAACTGGTAGGTTTGGTCAGCTTTCAGCAGAAAGTCAATAACTTCCGGCTTTACGATCCGCTTTTCAGTAACCACCTTCACATAGTCGGCACCTTCATAAAGTCTTGGCAAAGGTCGCCCTTGTGAAAGAAGTACATCGTACACCAGATCATATCCGCTGCCTTCACGCTCCATTAGCCCAAGATCGTGAAATACCCGCGCCAGTTCATTGTTACGGCGGACAGATTGGTGAAGGATGTTTTGCGGGGTCACTCCAAGCGGCAAGAGTCCGGGATTGATCACTTCCAGACGATCGGGGTAAAGGTTAATGTAAATATCGCCGCGTTGAGAATATGGGCGGTGAGCCAATGCGTTGACCAGATACTCTCGAATGACACGACCGTCATAGACAGGGAGATGCTGCCGGAAAAGGCCGTCTGGCAATTCGTAACTTTCGCGAAAATCCGGCACCTCCCGCCAAACGGCATCAATCAGCTGCATTGGCGAAAGGGTGTGATCATCCCAAACCAGTTTATTGACCTTGCGACCAGCCTCGTCATACTTGATAAAATGGATGACAGGGGCAGAACCGAGCTGGGCACGATGCTCGCGGCGACCGACGCAGAGGATACCCAGGTTGGTAAGGTATGGACCAATGGCAAAATAGTAATGATCAAGCAGTTCTTCGTCACTCTTTTCCTTGACAGAAGTTTTGACCCGGTCGGATGCACGTATTCCGGAAACAAAATTTGCTTGCAGGACTCGGTCGTATTCGCTTCGAGGCACTCTCAATGTGGTCATGGTCTCCCATGGTTGTGCGTTGCGTTCTGTCAGCAGGCGCTGCACTTCCTCGCCAATCAGTGGCTTGCAAGCATCCCCCACACGCAGATAAAAACGTCCTTCAGTAGTCGATGCCGGTGAAACAGAACGGGAAACTCGAATTTCCAGAAACTCTCCACCTGATAAATTTGACTGACACAACTGGACGCTAAATGTAACATTAACGGTTAATTCACCAATTCTGGAACGGGTCTTTTCCACCAATTCTGGCTGAATACGCTGTCCGGCAGGCGGCTCGCTCGCTCCGTCTTCGATACCGATCCTTAAGCGTCCCCCCTGGGCATTGGCAAAGGCAACACAATCTTTAGCCAGTTCAGACCAGGCGGGGTTCTTGCCGGTAATGGCACGCAGAGATTTGCTATCAAGATGTTGACCTTCGATACTCATATAACTTCCCTCCATGTGCATGATTGCAGACGACCCTGCAAATACTCAAACCGCCAGTTCCCCATCATCAGTTTGGGAAGAAGAAAATCATTGCGCGAAACCTTCCTCTATACCCTGTAAAAATGCTTCATCCAATGCATCAAAACACGATTGTCGATGGGCAGCGGCAACTTTCCGTAAATGTAATCCGGAATCCCGATTTTTTCACCCGACAACCTGCCCTTTCACTTTCTTCGCCAATTCCATCAATCCTATCCTCTCGGTCGCCATATAGCCCACTGGCAACGGTTTGAAGCCCATCCGATGAACTTCCCTCTTGGCATTGGCCAATGAAAGGCTTTGGCTATAGCACGACACACTATATCCGACTTTGGCCGATTGGCAAGACCATACTCAGCATCCCACTGGCTGAACAGCTCGTGAAGCGTATCGAAAGCGAGCTGCCTAATTGACTCCGGTAGCCAACGGAAATGATCATGTCCAGATTGTAATATTCCAGCTTCCTCTGAACCTGCCGCTTCCTCTCTTGGCGAACTGTCAATATTTTTGACAGTTTGCCTCTGGGTTCAGCTCTCCCTCTTCAAAAATGTTTCGAATATGATGGCTGATGTTTTGCTTAGAGGATTGAAAAAACTCTGGCATCTATTGCTGGGTCAGCCCGATGATTTCGTCCTCATAACGGACATCAATGCTTTGTTCACCCGCCTGACCGGTGAAAATCAGGAATTCAGCGGTGGAGTTGCGGAACAGTTTTTTGTTGCAGTCATGCATAGCATGTCCCCCTCCTCATTCAACGTCCAGATAATCAAAGCGACCGAGCCGCAATAGATTTTCCCGGGCACGTTTAGCATTTTCACGAACCTGTGGGTCTTCAGCAGCCAGGCCAGCCTTCAAAATAGGCTTGGCATCATCGGCTAAAATATACATCCGCGTGTCTTGGTTCATGGCATCAGTGATTTTTGCGAAGCATTCGACAACCAATGCCAGGTGAGTCGGGAGCAGTTTATTCAGAACTTCCACCTCAAGCGAAAGTCCAACATCTTTTCTCGGGCCAAGTTTGAGAATCTTCGAGTACGATTGCAAACGCCAGTCCGGATCGAGACAATCGGCTTCCAACCAAAAGGTAAATCCCTTAAACTCTAACGCCTCAACGGCTTTTAAGCGCCATTCGAAAAAAGCGACAATGCGGTCGGTCAGTGTTTTATCCAGATGCCTGCCGCTATTTCTCAATGATCGGCCAACATATTCGAAGAGTTGCCCCCAGCGTTCACGGTCGTCTTTGGTCTTTTCATAAAAGTGCTCAAGCAGGCTTTCGTCACCTGTCAAGGGGTAGACTTCCCAAAGGTAGTAGGTGAAAAGGTGCTGCCCCAGTCTGTCGATAAGCTCCCTACCGTCGCCTTTTTCATTCGCCAGGATATTGAGGTTCTCTATTGCGTATTCAAACTCACCCCGCAGAATTTCAAACGTCAGCTTGACCGGAGGGTTAAAGCGGATATAGTTGCCAAAGGCATCCCGCCACACAGCTTCATTTGCCTGTGGGAAAAAGATTTCCCGTTGCTGGGCGGCCCAATCCCGATTAAGGATGCAAAGGTTCCCAAAGTGCATCCCAAGCAGCGCTTGCTCAGGCCGGGTTAACGGGATTTCAGCATCATCGGCTAGACGTTCCGCGAGGATGTCGGTCACTTCCGGCAACTGGTCTTCCGGCAACTGGCGACGAACCCAGAAGCCGAAATGGACAAGGGATTCGAGTGACCGGCTGCGGGTATTGTTGATGGCCTCGGCAATAGGATCGTCGTGGTTAAGGAACACCGGGCGGTCGTGGTCGAGCCGCCAATCGGGCTGCCCGCACGCCTGTTGCAGCAGAGCGGCAAGGCTGTGCCTTGCGCTAATTGGCGCTTCCGTATCCTTGTTCACACTGGCGTCAATAAAATCAACCACAGCCCGGCGCGAGCTGCCCCAGTCAGGATGGGCGCGTGATTTGTCTCTTGGCTCGGGTTGTCCTTCCACTCGCACCGCCGTGTCCGAATGTGACAGAACCCATGCACAGAACTCAAGCCACTGGTTCAGTTTGTCGAAATTCTTCTCCTTGACGAGTTCGAGCATGGCTTTGAGCATGGCCGCGACATAAACCGGCCGAACAATCCTGTCACGGTTTGCCAGCCAGAAATCCAGCCGCTCGCCATCTGGCACGATCTTCTCTTTGAATAGAGATTGGAAAACACCAGCCAGCGCAGAGATATTAATCTCAACCAGCCAGTTGTCCTTGTCCCGATGCTCCTCGTCCCAATCGTTCAGATAGGCCAAAAGCTCTTCATCGGTGAAGCTTTCAAGTTCCTCGGCGGACTTCGGACTCCGGTAGCTGATCGTGCCGCTGGTTACTCTGTATGGTGAATAGCTTTCATCGGTAATAGCTTCAGCTGAAGATTCACCTTCCAGCTCATCGAAATACCGTCGAACATCCCCGCTAAGCAGTGCGGCGAATGGGCGTAGCTGCATACGATGAAAGTAGCGTTGATACCGCTGAAAAGCCTCTTCACTGTACCGTTCACCCATCCGTTCACGAAAGTCCTCTTTCGAAGGACCACCAAGAATGGCGTCGAAAATCCCTCCTCGTTCCTCCTCGCTGAGCAGACGGAGGCCGAAGTGTTCACTGACCTTGCGGATCATTAATTGGAATTCGTAGCTGTGCGTCCATTCGTGATAGTCAGCGTGTCCAAGAATCTGCTCGCGTATCCACGGGAGGGTCTGGTCATTGGGGTATGATGCGTAAAGGTGCTGTCGCAGCCGCTTGAACACCTTCCAGCGATGATTTCGCAATGCCTGATCCAGCGCATCAATGGATCCCGGGGCTTTGTCATAGACCTGCTCACAGGCATAGGTCAGCGTCTGCACCAGGGTTTCCTTCACATCCTGATAGTCGTGATCCGGCTTATCCAGCCTCCAGCACCAGCTTTCTGAGTAATACAGATCACTACCTTTTTCGAAATCTTCTGTGTGCAAACTGAGTCTGATCATGCTTGCCACTGCATCAATCAGGATGCAGGAAACCTGATAGGGCTCATGTTCAGCCAAGGGGCGAACACCTTCTTCCAGGATTTGCTGATATTCCCATTGGGGAAAGCGGAGCGCTGGCTCAAGTGATGTCCCTGTGGTCTTTGGTTTCTTTTTGCGGAGTTGTTGTTTGTCCTGCGTCCTTGGATCTTCTCGAAAGGGAACAAGCATTTTTGTTATTTCAAGCGCTTCGGCGATGTTGCCTTGTTCCGTCCAATGCTGGAGCAATTCTGGAAAGCGGTAGGCGAAAAAAGGATTCTCGAGCTCAATATATTCAATAACCTTCGGAAGCAACCTTGCCGATTGTTGCCTATCAAGCTTAAGGGCAATTTCTAGGATATCATCATAAATCCGTGGGTTATCCGTTTTTGGCAGAGATAAAATAATTTCGACTACTTGATCTGGAGCTTCCTCTGTAACGGTCACTAAATAGCTCAATTCTGGCCAATGCGGATATTGCACATATCCGTCAGGCAGTTGTCTCAATCCAGGGGGACAGTTGAAATAGCCGCGTTCACACAGTGGCTCTATCCAGAGAGGATTCTTTAGCTTAGAGAAGAAGTACTGCCGATCCGTCTCTTTTTTAACAGATGCCAGTACTTTTTCTATCATCTCATTGGTTGGTGGCGTCCAGGATTTCATTCAGGTCCTTTAATCGATCATATTGGCTGCTGGCAGCTATGTAGAGATACCCATCAAGGCAATTGAAATATTTCACCAACTCATTTTCAGTTTCTGCACGAAATGGTTTATCGCACAGATGCGCATGGCCAAGAAACCAGTCTTTTGCATCTTTCCATTCCGAAAGGAAATTGCGAGGAATCTTGTCTTTATCGGAGTAATCAAGAAATGTACTGAAGAACAATCCATCAGCCTCCGAACTTCGCATACGCCCAGACTTGTGTTCAGCAATCAGGGTAGAAATTATCTGGCATACATCAATGGGAATCAGATGTCCTTTCTCGGCCACGTCTGGCAAAAGTTCATTGCCAAAGCGCCATTCATCCCGCCAGTGGTTCTGTAATTTGTCGATATGGTATTGGTATTGAACGCGCTCCGACTTGATGCCAGCAACAGACGATGCAAGACGGTTCATTAAGTCCCGTCCAACATGGGCAACAAACGAGACATAGCCTGCTGGTTTCTGATTTATAAGAATTACGGCACCTTTATACGCCTCGGCAAAGACTGGACGGTTGAGGTCTTTATTTAGCCAATCGAAGACTCGCTGTTGTTTCTCGTTCAGTGCCATCGGGTCAAACTCCCTCCCTTCCTGTCTGCACCGGGTGCGCCCACGCCGGCACCTGTTTCCAGGCGTCTCGCATGCGACCGTGCAGCAAGTCGGTTTGCGGCTCGAACTGGCGCAGGAGAGTCCAAAAGCGATTGGTGTGGTTGCGCTCCAGAGTGTGACACAGTTCGTGCATCAGCACATACCGCACGAGATCGGGCGATAAAAACAGCAGTTTGGCGTTGAGGCTGATCACGTCATTGGCTGAGCAACTGCCCCAGCGGGTACGTTGGTTTTTGATGATAACTCGGCTAAAACGTAAACCATTCTCGGCGACCAGTGATCCCAACCACGGTATCAGGGTTTCCTTAGCGCGCCGGGTCAGCCAGCGGCGCAGGGCAACCTTGCAGCGTTCGTCGTCCGTTACCGCGCCATAGACTAGGATACGGCTTTGTTGATCGGTACGCGCCCCGACGGTTCTGCCTCTGGTGGTTCGATACTCCACCTGCCAGCTCTCCGCCAGCGCTGGCAGGCCGAAGGCCTCCGGGCGAACCGATGCCTTGTTAGCTAGCAGATGCCGCACTTCATCGAATTGATTGAGTTTCGCCGCAATCCAATCCTGCTTGCCGCTCACCAGCTCAACCACCCGCCGTTCGTTGATCCCCTTAGGCACGATAACCGTCAAGCCCTCCCGTGCCGTCATTTTCAACCGCAGGCTACGGGTCTTGGCCGAGGAGCGGATCTCGTAGTCGAGTCGCCTCCCGTCCGGCAGGTCGATGTAGGCATGTCGGCTCATTTAGGCGTCCTTGCTCCCCGGTTTGTAATGCTTGCGTTTGAGCACCTGCACCAGTTGGTCGATGAACTCCATGGTATCACCCGCCAACAGTCCCAACTTGGAGAAACGTTCGGCAATCAGCCGGAGCAGGGCCTTGGTGAGTTCCGGGTCTACCGAAGTGGAATTCCACCAGCCGCGAAAGCAGTGTTTGTCTGCCTCGTCGAGGATAGCGGCGGCGACCTCGGCGGCCTGGGTCTCGGTCAGGGCAACGTTGTGAGCCTTGATCTTCAGCGCCAGTTGCTGGCCGATGGGGCGTTTGGATTCTTCCACGGCGGAGCGCACCGCCTCGGTGAGCGATTCCAGCTCCTCGATCAGGGCGATGCCTGCCAGGGTTCCAGCCCGCTTTTCGTCGATGATGCGCTGTAGCTTTTCCGACAGCGGCTGGAAAGTCTCATCTTGATCCAGCCTGATACGCAGCTCGGCAGTGAGCATCGCCTCCATGTCTAGTGCTTTGGCCTCGGGCGTCTTGTCCTTGAGTTTGGTTAGGAAATTCTCGTCCAGCACATAGGTGGGGAACTCCTTTTCCAGTTCCTCCACGTCGATATGCTGGCGGATCAGCTCCTTGGTACGGGCAGCGTCCTCTTCCGTCGCCTCCAAGGCCGCGTAGGGATAGAATTTCTTGCGGTAGAGCATGTAGAGCTTGGTCAACCAGGTGTAAGGGCGCACATAATCACGCAACTGCTCGTCCGGTTGCAGCGCTTCATAAAGCACGCGCAGATTGCGGTAACCGGTGTCGAAGGTCTTTTCCGCCCCTTCCTCGTCGCGCAGAATCTTCATGGCGGTGATGAAGGCCGCATGCGACCCGTCGCGAGGTACTGTCTCCTTGGGGAAAAGCTCCCATAGGGTATCGAACTGGCGGCGAAAATGTTCACGGATACGCTCAAAAGGAAAGGCGAAGTCGTCCAGTTCCTCGGGCCGGTAGTTGAGCGCCTCGTTCAGGTGGTCGAAGATACCGTAGTAATCGAGCACCAGACCATGCCCTTTTAGCTCGTTGTAGGGACGGTTCACCCGGGCGATGGTTTGCAGCAGGGTGTGGTCGTGCAGGCTCTTGTCGAGATAAAGCGTCTGCAGGATGCGTGCATCGAAACCAGTCAGTAACATGTCACAGACCACCAGCAGCTCCACCTTGCGCAGCTCCTTGTGCTGGTGTTCCGGCAGTTCGGACCGCGCCGGGATCAGGAACTCGTTGAGCAGTTTCTTGCGTTTGGTTTCGCCGAGATAAAGCGCCTTTATCGCGTCTGTATCCTCCTTGGGCGCTTCTGAGATCACCGCCATCACCGCCTCTTCCCCCATTCGCGCCCGCAGAGCCTCGGTGTAGAGCTGCACCTTCTTTTTGTCCTTGCAGACCAGCATCGCCTTGAAACCATTGGGCCGCACATGATCGTTGAAGTGGGTCGTTACGTCCTCAACGATCTGCTCAATGCGCTTGGGCAGTTCCAACAACACATCCAGCTTGGAGGACTTGCGTATCAGCTCGTTCTGTTCCGCCACAGGTAGGTGGCCAAATTCCCGCTTAAAGGCGAGATCAAGCTTGGCTCCGTAGAGCTGCCAATCGGTCTGGCGCACCTGCCAGTGGATCGGCTTGATCACACCGTCACGCAAGGCATCGGTCATCGTGTAGGGGCGTCCCATGTAGCGCTCAATGGTGCCATCATCTTTCACCTGACCCCAAGCGACCGGCGTGTTGTGGTCGTCATTCTCGATAGGGGTGCCGGTGAAACCGAACAGCGAAGCCCCTTCCAGCGCCGCGCGCATGTAAGTGCCCAGATCTCGCTCTTGGGTGCGATGCGCTTCGTCGGCCATGACGATGACATTCCGGCGCTGTTTGGTAATCTGCTTGGGCATTCCCTCGAACAGGTGCACGGTAGCGAGAATCACCCCGCGATAGCCTCCCTCCAGCATCCCCTCCAGATCACGCTTGCTGGTCGCTACATGCACGTTTTCTGTACCCGTCGCCATCAATTCACGCTCCATCTGTTCGCCGAGCTGCTCCCGATCTACCAGCAGGATCACCGTGGGTTGCTTTAACTTCGGGTCTTCCCACAGGCTACGGGCGGCATAAATCATCGTCAGCGTCTTTCCCGACCCCTGCGTGTGCCAGATCAATCCGCGCCGTTTCTCCTTCGGCAGGGTCAGGTCGGTGGCGCGGTTGAGGATGTCCCTTACCGCCATATACTGCTGGTAGCGCACCACCACCTTGTCGGTCTTGCCATCCTTGGTAACGAAAATAATGAAATGCCGGATGAAGTCAAGCATATTGTCCCTGTCAAATAGGCCGTAGAGCGAGACCTTCATCTCGTCGAATTCATCGATGCTGTGCGGCCAGGGGTCACGCCATTGCAGCCAAAACTGCAAACGCCATCCCGGCACGCCGTACATCATGCGGGTTTCGTTCACCCCCACGCCGTAGGCATTGGTGTGGAAAAGCTGGTCGATCTCTTTCGCATACATGCCGAGCTGCTTGGCTCCCTCGCGCCAATCGGGCTTGTTGCGGCTGGCGGTCTTGGCCTCAATGACAACCACTGGAATACCGTTAATCAAAAGCACGATATCTGGACGCCGGGACGAGTTGCCCTCCACCGGAAACTGGTTAGTCACACACCAATCATTGATATCGATATCATCGAAAGCGATCAGCCGCACGTCCTTGGCGGTTTCGGATGGATCGAACTGATAGTTGACGCCATTCTGTAGCCAGTCCAGCCACTGCTGATTGTCGCGACACCCTCTCAGCTTGGTGATAATGGCATCCACCCGCGTCTCATCGGTGAGGATGGTGGGGTTAAGCTCTTTTAGTTTCTCGCGCAATAACGGCAAGAGCAACACTTCGCGTTCGTCCGGACGTAACGCGGTGACCTGCTCGCGGGTGCGGTAGTTCCAACCTAGCGCCGGGGTTTGCAAGTGCTCGATGATCTCCCGCTCAACCGTGGTTTCCTCGTTGAACAAGCGCACCACTATGGGCGCGGCATGTGTGGTTGTTTCATCCATGGATGGCTCCCTCGGGTATGCGGATTTTACCGGTGAGCAGATTTTGCAGCAGGGACTTTTTGACCTGTTGGAGGGTATTGCATTTATTTTCCAACGCAATTATGTGAGTTTCAACTCCATCTAAAAGCGTCACAATTTCCACCTGCTCCGGAACAGGTGGACAGGCGAAAAACTCACGAACAATATCTCGTTTGCTCATCATCCAAAGCCCACTTCCCGATTCCGCCTTGGACTGCAAACGCATGAGGAACGCCTTGGACTGCCACATATAAGGGATGAAGCGAGGGGCAACTTTTTCAGAATCGAATCGAAGTCGAATCAGTTTATCAGAATAAATTGAATTCTCAGGCGGCTTCTCTCTTAACAGCCCACCGGTGGCAACATAGTCACGATTGCCGTTACCTCGAAGCACATAAAAATCATCAACCGTTGCTCGGTAGCGCTCAATATCTTCATCGGTCACGTCAACATAGGATACGAGGGAGGGATTGCAAACACCGTCCTTGACGCAGCTTACATTCAAAATTGGAATTCCCGGCGGTTGAGGACGTGATTGGGGAGATGTCCCAGAAACAGGAGGCTCTGAAAGAACTTTCCCAATTCGTTCAACTTGCCAGCTACTGGGGATTCGGCCGATTTTCGTGGTAACAAATTCCGAATGTCTGCCGGGCATGCCCGAAACAAAAAGCGTCTGCATCAGCGACCGCTTTAACTCTTGCGTCGCTTTCAACTCGACCTTGGCTTTGGCGATGGCATCGTCGGCCAGCTTCAACACGGCAGCAATGCGGCGTTGTTCGTCGGCATCGGCAGGAAAGCGCAGTGGCAATTTCTTGACCGCGCTCCAACTATAGTTGCCAAGCCCGGTCGTTTGTTGCGAAGTTTTACCGAACCACTCCCTCACAAGGTGCATACGCATCCAGTTAGCAAGAAATTCGGGAATCAACTCTCCTTGATCTTTAACCGTCATGCCCATCAGGAACGATGCAAAAACCATTGCGCGATCTTCTTCAATCAAAACCGAATCGCCAATTCTGTCTTGAGACCCATTGGAACCTATAAACAACAGCCATCCCTTAGTAACAACGGCCTTTTCAAGCGCATCTTCTGAAACATTGCGCAGATAGACCAAATCGCTCAACTCCAACTGATCCTGAATGTTCGGGATACGAATGACTGGAACCGCCCCTTCTTCTGGTCGGTCGGTTTCGTCCTCTTTCGTCCAAGTATAACCGCGTCGTAGTTGCACCATTTGGCCGAGCGGCTTTTCGTTCCATCCAGAAGGCAATGAGTTGTCGTAAAGAGGCTTCATCCTTGAAAAACTCCCACATGCTCAAATACCCGCTCAAGCTGCGCCCTAGCTGTAGATGCAGAAATTTCGGCAACTTTGAGATTTTTCACCGCATCACGCAACGGCACCACCTCCTCCGGCTCAAAGGTATCCACATAGCGCGGCATGTTGAGGTTGAATTCGTTCTCTTCGATTTCGGCCTGATCGACCAGGGCAAAGTAGCGCCGCGCCTCGTCGGGATCGCTGCAGATGCGGCGCAGGTCATCGGCGGCTTCGTTCAGGTGGGCAATCTCGCGCTCGGCGTTAAGGTGGATTTCCTGCTCAAGGCTGTCGCGTTCTTCTTGTAATTTGCTCAACTCCCTGATGGCTTTGTTCAACTGCTTCAGGTGTGCCCTGATAGCGGCAATCAACTGTTTGCGCGCGTCGCTGAATCGCTTTTTGGATGTGTCGAGTTTGGTCTTGAGTTTCGCTTTTTTGCTACGCTCGGCATCGTCGACCTCAGCCTGTATCCGCTCCATTTCGGCTTTGAGTGGGGCGAGCGGACCAAACCACTTGTGCTCGGGGGCAATGGCGGCATTGACGGCAGTTACCTTGAGATCCAGTGCGTCGAGTTCGGCCTGTTCGGTTATCAGCTCGGCCAGCGGCGCAAGAACTGAACCGAAGGCGTCCTCGATATCGACCAGACGCTGGGTGCGCTTCACCTCCACTTCACGAATTAGTTGCGCGGCGTGACTGTCCACCAGAACCTTGGCCTGCTCCAAGTCGCCGAAAGCGCGCCACGGCACCAAGATACGCATCAGATCAGAAGAGCGCAGCAGGTTCTGCGGGTTGGCCTTTTGGAAGTGACGCGAAGCCCAGATCATCAGGGTCTTGCCCTTGCGCGCCTCCGGCTTGTTCTTGTTGAGCAGTAGCAAACAGGCGGGCACGCTGTTACCGTAAAAGAGTTTGGAGGGCAGCACCACGATACATTCGATCAGGTCCGCCTCCACAAAACCGCGCCGGATCACATATTCGGCGTCGGCCTTCTGGTTTTGGCCGTCCTCTTCCTCGGTCTGCTCCGGCTGACCGCGAAACAGCACGCCCTGAGACATGACCACCATCCCCTTGCCGGCCTCGCCAGTATCCGGATCGAGGTCTTTAAGCGACTTGACAATCTGCTGCATCCAAGCCCAGTCGCCGTTGGAGGCGGGCGGCATGCCGAAGGCGAGGCGACCGAACTTGTCGCCGCTTGCCACGGTATCATACCCCCAGTCCTCCAGCGAAAAGGGGGGATTCATGATGACGCGGTCAAACTGCTTGATACGGTTGGCGGAAGTCAGGTGACGCGGATCGCGCAAGCTATCGCCCTGTTTATGTTCCCACACCGGCACGCCATGCAGGATCATGTTGATGCGCGAAATGTTGTAGGTAGCGACGTTGGACTCCTGACCGTGCAGAAAAAGCTGACGCACGTCACCGCCGTGTTTCCTCACATAGCGGATGCACTGGAGCAACAGGCCACCGGAGCCACTGGCCCAGTCACAGATGCTCATGCCCTCCTTGGGTTCCAACATCTCGGACATGAGGAAGCCAACCTCGGCTGGGGTGTAGAACTCACCGCTGGATTTACCCGCCTTGCTGGCGAAGTTGCGGATCAGGTATTCATAGGCATTGCCGAACAAATCATCAGAGACATGGGCACGGTCAAAGGTCTTGCTGCCGAAGTGGTTGATCAGGTTGACGAGTTTGTCGCGGGGCAGCTCATTCTGCTTATTGAAATCGATCTTGCCGGTAAGGATGCCGTCAAAATTGTTTTGCCGGTGGGCGTTGGCTCGCTCGATGGCAAGCATAGCGTCGTTTAGCGCTTGTCCGAGCTGACCCTTGGCGGTACGGGCGACTTTGTCCCAAGCCGCTTCCTGAGGCACCGTGAAATAGTGGAGGTTCGGTTGCGCCGCCAGATATTCAGCCTGATCTTTTGCAACACCCACTTCTCTCAAAATGATTGCTTGATTCCATACATCTTCTTCATAACAATCGTTAATGCGCTTGTAGAACAACAGGGCGAACACATAACCGCGAAATTCAGAATGGTCGGCACTCCCACGCAGGATGTCGGCGGCCTTATCGAGATAGCTCTCCAACTCGCTCTGAGTCATGCGTCGGGTGGGACGCACCGGAATGGGCTTTTCAAGCATGGCGAGAAGTTCAGTCAGATCCATAAATCCTCTGTTTTCTATTGCTTGCCGCTGGGGCTGGTGCTGCCGGGTTCCACCGTGCCGCCGAACTCAGCTCCCCTTCCCGGTCACGGTGGTATGCGACGCAGTCGTCGATTTTCTCTCTGAGTTCGGAGAGGTCACCGAGTTTGAGTAAGGTCTCGACCTGTTCCGATTTAGTGAATCGTCAGTGGAGCATTGTCGTCAGTCTCCGCCTGGGATCACCTTCGCCCCTTTCGGCAGCTTCTGCATCACGTACATCATCGTCGGCACCACGCTCCCCGTCTGCCAGCGTGACGACCAATGTTTCGCACTCGTAGAGTCTCGGGTAGCCCAGTTCGCCGATTATCGTGTAAATGTAATTCCTTATTCCGGATATTCACTTAGCATCGGAACTTTTCGAAACATTTTTTTCTTGCAAGTCTATTTCAAAATCGCGCAAATCGCATATCGATAAAAAATGACTTGATAAAAAAGTGAAGTCCAATAATATTACTGATTATTGGGGATACATGTTTGCCAAACGCAAGGAGAAAAACATGAAATTTGTCCGATCATGGAAATCGCTACTACTTGGTGGCATTTTGTTATATGCTGGAATCTTCATGGCTACACAACGCCTTGCGGTTGTACATGAAGGAACCAAAGGAAGAAATGCGGCCATTGGCGCGGTGAGTGGTGGCGTACTTGGTGGAGGCGCAGCAGCACTTGTAGGAGGGATTGGTATTGTTGCATGTGGAACTGGTTTCGGAATACCAGCGGGAGTTCCATTGATTATTTTAGCATCGGCCGTCGGGGCAGGAGTCGGTGGTGTTGCAGGTGCCGCAACCGGCAAATCTTCTTATATAGAATATGTTGACGCATATCCATTATGGCTTTGTGTGGTGCTTATATCCATCGGATGTTTGTTTTTGTTTCGTGCTTTTTCTAATAGAAAACAAACACCACAGCCCCCTAAACAGATAGATTAAGTAAAACAAAATAACGCACAGTAAAGCTGGGACGTTAATATTCAGCAATTATTTTTCGTGCATTGATGTCTTGCACTGTTGATTCAGTGCAAGACATTTTTTATTTCAAAACTTGATCTGCTTCTTGCTGATAGGCTTCTATTCCGTTTCAGAAAGTTGATTTTTTGATGCGTCTGCTTCCTCTTTCACATCAAATTCAGTTGACTTTATGTATTCGATTACCGACAGATTGCTGTATCGCACGGAGCCTCCGAGCATTCTGCGTTTGAAGGGGAATGTATTCTTTTTTTCAAGGGCTTTGAAGTTGGATAGCCCTAAGCCGAGCATTTCAGCCACTTCAGCCTGGGTCAGCAGCTTTGGCGGTATGGGCGGCATAAGTTCGTTGTGCCTGATCAGGTTGTTAAGGTTATTGATGATGTGATTTGCTTCAACATTGTAAATGACGCCATGATCCACCCACGGATTCATGAGTTTTCGCAACAGTTGAACGGTGCAAGGTCTGAGAAGTTTTTTGCTGTGCATGATTGTACTCCTATGCTGATGAATATTTCTGGGGACATAGGATCACAGCAGTCAGTTATTTTTAAACGGGAACGATCCCAAAAAGATCCATGGTCAACAACTGATAAATAACATGTTAGATACTGATGGGTATATAGTTATATACTATTCATTACGTTCTTCAAGCTGATCAAAAACTCCTTGAGTACTGTGCTTATTTTTTAAAACAGAGCAGCATAGATGCTATGCGGAGATGTTGTATCTCCAAAATAGTAATTTCATTAAAAAAGGAGAGATCATGGTTCGATTCATTGTACACAAAGAACCCTGTTATGAAGGTTATCGGCTTTATGAAGGGTACAAGGCAAGTGAAGGGTTTTCAAAGGAGCTGCTCGACATCATCATCGACATGCTGGAAAAATATTTACAGAAGCACAGCCAATGCCTGATGGTACTAATGCAATTCACTTTTCCGGTCGAGCTGGATGTCGAAGGCATCGACAATTCTTGTTTTCAAAGCTTTATTGAGGCATACAAACGCCATCTGGAAAGCCGCGGACTCGACCCTGAATATCTCTGGGTCAGGGAGGTTGGTGAAACAAGTGAACGCTGCCACTATCATTTGATGCTGCTTTTGAACGGAAATAAAATCCGCTATTTCAATGATCCGATAATGGTCAAGAAATATTGGCGGAACAGTTTGCAAACCACGTTTAATTACAATGGGCAAGCAGCGCCAATGCATCTGCATATCCTGCCCACGTTAAGGCGGGGGATGGCCATTAAGCGAGGTGATCATTCAAATTTTGAACAAGCGATTTCTGTGGCGTCTTATTTGGCAAAAATAAGGACAAAAATTCCCATTGGCAGGAATATCAAAGCTTATAGCACTTCACAGTATTCCAGGGGGTAGATTCAATGTATACAATAAATTACGACTTAAGTCCACAGCAGCAGCAAGTGTACGATGCAATGCAAAGGGGCGAAAACGTGGCTTTGTTTGGAGATGCCGGAACCGGCAAGAGCATAATCGTAAAGAAATTTGTACAAGAGCACGCCAATTCTGGGAACGTGATATGCCTGGCACCCACCGGACTGGCCGCTCGAAACATTGGCGAGGCTCAAACGATTCACTCGTTTTTTGCCATTGACCCTGGCAGCGTGGGATATTGCCTTGAAATCAACCAGCATTTGGATAGGATGCTGCCCTTTGTGGCGACAATAATAATCGACGAGATTTCGATGGTGCGCAGTGATTTGTTCGATTCGATAGAGCAGATATTGAGAGCAGTCCCATATTTGGGGCAGAGCAGAAATCCTGCTTTCGGCGGGCGGCAAATCATAGTGGTTGGCGACTTCAAGCAGTTGCCCCCGGTTATCAGTGATGCAGAGATAGCAGAATTTCTTGATTACCAGTATAACGGTGAATACGCCTTCATGTCCAATGCTTGGCAAATGGCGGCATTCAGGAATTACTATCTGTGTGAAAGCTTCAGGCAGAATTCCCCGGAATACTGCCATTTGCTGCGCTCCATCAGAAACAACACTAACACCTTTGCAGTGCTTGACACCCTGAATTCAAGGGCAGTCAATGAGATACCAGATACTGATTGCCTTGCCAGTCCCAACACCTTGGCCTTGTGTGGTACCAGAAGACTGGCTTCGCAGATAAATGGGGCGCAATTAGCAAATCTGTCTGGTCAACCAATGCTTTTTCCCGCGACAATATACGGAAACTTTCCGGTCAATGAATATCCGACAGAAGGACAACTGTTGTTGAAGATCGGCGCGAAGGTAATGCTACTTGCCAATAAGAGAAGGCCGGATTATATCTGTGATTCCGGGTTTGAATATGTGAATGGTGATATCGGCACCGTGTCTTGCATCAGCCAGGATCACATAGGGATTCAGCTTGCTTCCGGGCGGTTGGTGAATGTAACCCGGAATACATGGTTTTCGTACAAATACCAACTTGATATCGACGGCAAAGCACCTCGGATTAAGGCGAAGAAAGTAGGTGTTTTCACACAGTTCCCGATTGCTATTGCCTATGCCTGTACCATCCATAAGGCACAGGGGCAGACGTTGAACTCGATTTATCTTAAACTGGGCAATGGTTGCTTCGCGCCAGGCCAGCTGTATACAGCCCTGTCAAGGATTCGAAACTTGGATTGTCTATGGCTCGATAATAAAATTCGGGTAACGGATATGATTCCCAATCCGGTTGTTGATTGGTTTTACGACAGCATCAAATATGAACTTTAACTATAGCTGAAAAATCCGGTGATTGCGGATTAAGCAATCACCGGATGATTGTTTAGATCCGGTTTGCAGCGTGGATACCGATGCCGAGTTGGTTTGATATGAAAGCTGCCAAAAATGAAACGGCGGTCACACGCTTTTTCAGTACATAGGTATTGGAAGGTGAAAAACGGTCGATATATAAGCTCAAATCTCTACAATGGTTGATGTTTTGGACAGTTACTTACGCTTGTTATTCATTGCAGGTTTATGTCTGTGATGCCTGTGATGGCGGCGATGCAGCCGATTCAATGTCGTTTTCCTGATTATGTTTTCTCTGCTTTTCAAGCTCTCGTTCCATTAGAATTTCCAGCCGTTTGTTGACATAGCTCGGCGCTACCTTTAACTTTTTGGCAATTTCTTTTATTTCTCCTTTGCTTGGTGGGTATTGTCTTCCAGAAAATAGAGACAAGAATTTGCCGAGTGGGGTTTTGTCCTGCTTTGAGGCAGAACCTTTTTGATCGCCATAGAAGATTGTTTTTTGCATCTTATTATGCATCTGCATGATCTTTTGATCCATCCCCTGGCGGCGTTTTTTCTTTAACGGTTGGTTTTTGCGAATTTTATACTGTCGCTTGATTTGTCTGAGAGTGTATATCGTGATGTTTAGCTCCTCTGCAATTTCTTTTTCAGAACATCCTCTCACAGTAAGTTCTTTAATTTTATCAACGCGCTCAGAATATTTGCTGTCAACTTCTATTGTTAGCAATGGTAAACTTATTTGCTTTAAGTAAGGTTGCCCTCCATTAAAAGCACGCATTTTAAGCTTGAAATGGGTGACATTATCTTCATCCGTTCCCGCAAACACATCTATATTTCTTGCAGCAACGAAAGGAAATGAAGGTGATGGCGTACGCCCCTCATGGCAACAAAACCAAACCATAGTGCCATCTTTTTGGGCAGCTTGGGTCAGTTGCTGCAAGTCAGTGTTTTCGGATAAACTTGCATTGATGTCGATGATAAGAAGGGCGGGCCGATAGGAGGCAAGCAAGTTCTTTAATTGCAAAAAAATATCTGAGTCAGGCCATTTGATTTGCCAGTCAATTTCATAACAAAAATAATTACCTCGGAAATCATATTTTTCTGGCGATTCAGTGTTAGACAGCAAATGGTATTTTAATTCTGCCACTCGGGGAGTGGCTTGGAATATATTTACAAGATCATTGATTTTGGTACGGGATTGATAAAGGTGTAGGACAATAAAACATTGATATGCTGATTGCAATAAATTGAATTTGATCTGATTATATTCCCACAAATAATGAAAAAGCAGCCCAGGGAAATATGCAGCTTTGCTTTCTGTTTCAAGAAATCTGAAAAACCAAAATTCTCCGGGCAATAATCTTTTTGGTTTCCCAAGTACCGATGGCAAATCAGTTGTATAGCGATGCCAGTTTAATTCCATTTTCAGTTTTAGCACTGTGTCTCTCAATATTTCCCGGGAGTCGATTATGGCAATTTTTTTATTGGGGGTTAGTAGCATGTCGGCTGCGATAATGCATCGCAAGGCAGGGGCATTATTAATAGAAAATATTTCGTCGAAAGCCCGTTGGTAGCAATTAAACGCGGGTTCATTGTCTCTGTTGACCACAAGCCAGTAAACTGGACACTCAGGATGGCGGGAGATTGGACTTCTAATGTCATCGAATTCGTGAACGAGGATTACGAGAGGATGATTTCCTGAAAGGTTTTTAAACGGCGCAACAAAAGCTAGTTCTGGGTCATTGGCAATGATAATAGGACGTCCAGGCAGGAGCTGTTGCGAATCAAATTCCGGAGGCAGCAAATATCCTCTATTCCCAGGTTGTGCATTGGGAGGCGTGGGGCTTCTCGCGGTATTAAGCCAATTATCCACGAACGCTTTAATTTGATCTTTATGGTAAGGCATCAACAATGCTTTCTTTTGAGCACAAAAGAAAATAATTTTTCCCAGTGTGCCTCATGGCAACATAGCTTAGTCGAGTATTGATTTGCTTCATGCAAAATACTTTAATGTTCCTGGTCATTTTTTACAACCTGCTGAACTATCATCAACCAACAGCACTTCAGCTTTGTATAATGGCCATAACAAAAGAAAAACGGCGTGGGAAGACAAAGTGCCGTAAACATGTTTGTAAATTGATGGACAAGGCATAGGCAAAATCCTGAAAAGCACCTTGCCTGAAACAGGTTCAGAAAAGCGGATAATTCATTAAAATCAATGCGCTTAATTCTTCTATAATCACCGCAGTAAAATTAAAACAACATACTAAACAACATTAAAACAACATACTAAACAACATTAAAACAACATATTGAAAAATAATGCGTTTTTACGTACCATGTTCGGGTCCTTTAATCTTCAATCAACAACCGCTTTATTTCCTGCAGGTGATCGTTGTTCGGAAGCGTGTTGATATATGCCATGGTTCGGTTAATTTTATCAGCCGGTGAGAGCGTGCCGATTTCCCCTGCTATTGCGGTCATGGCTCTGTGCTGCGCTTCTTCACTTATGTGGGTGTAATATTTGTCGACTATGTCGGAGTCGGTGCCCAGAATTGAAAGAACTACTGCCTTTGGGACTCCGGCCTCTGCGCAGTATGAGGCGAAGCTATGGCGCAGGGAATGAAAGCCATATACCGTCACCGCCTTCTTGCGCCCTTCCACTTTGACTGAAGTTTCTATGCCGGCCCACTTGATAACTCGCAGAATATCTATGTTCACCAAACCTGCCCCAATATTTTTTCCCCGCTTATCACATCGGCTATAGCGCTCAGCAATTTTTGGGCACACGTAGTCGCTATCGTTTTTTTTGAATTTCTGCGCTTCAAGCAGGACGTCATATAACGGTTGAGCAATCGGCAGGTTCACCTCCTTGCCGGTTTTGAACTGTTTCACCTCGATTATCCGTCGATTTAGATAGATGCGGTTCCAGCGCAGCAGGACGCAATCTTTCAGGCGCTGTCCGGTATAGATGCCTAAAAAATATATGATTTTTACTTCGTCTTTGTTAATAACCTTTTTTGTAGGATCATCAAGCACTTGCAATATCTGCTGCACTTGCTCCCGGGAGAAAGCAAGGCGTCTGACTGCCTGATTCTGTTCTTCACGTGTCTTTCGCAACAGACTGGGGGACTTGAAGGGACTCTCAGTCTTGTGGCAATACTTTTTAAGGACTTCGAATATTTTCCTGAGCCGCTTGATCTTACGGTTGTGGGTGTCAACGGCTAGCCCTTGGGGCTTTAGATACTCGGCAAAACCGAGAGCATCCTCGTAAGTAATTTCATGGATGAGACGCAGCGGATCGTCAATGAAATTTACAAATTCTTCAAAGGTACTCTGATAGGAAAGCTGCTCACTCACGGTTGCCGGGGTAGCCCGATTAGGCTGCTTGGAATACATATCCCAGGCTTCGGATAAAGGCAGTGTCTCTTTTGGGGGTTCAAGGCTTCTTGCAGTGCTTACGTGCGCAGCAAGCACCTCTGCGCTGGTGGAGCGAATGACAGGAAGCAGCTTCAGAGCCTTCGCCTTGGCTTCAGTATAATTTTTGGTGCGCAGGCTGATGCTCTTGCGCTTGTTATTGATTTGATATCGGAAATAATAATTGTCATTCGGAGACTTTTGATAGAGAGAACCGATGTCAAACTTTTCACTTGCCATAACGGACTTTTTTCTTCTACCCATTTTTTCACCTCATTTTGTCTTTGTCTGATCCAGACTAAAATGAGGCGAACCGCGCTAAAAAACAGAAGAAACGGTACTAAACGGTACTGTTTCTTCTGTTTCCAGGGGTAAAATGGCGGAGAGGGGGGGATTCGAACCCCCGGTAAGATGTTACTCCTACGACGGTTTAGCAAACCGCTACTTTCGACCACTCAGCCACCTCTCCGGTTTTTTGAGTCATTGGGAATACTATACTGCAATTTGCATTTTGTTCAAGTTGCGGTCACGAATTTTCAGGAACAGGACCGGTTAGAAGGGTAATGCGTCATTAAAGCTGGATGACAGTTTTTTTTACAACTAAAGACACTAATGGACACGAAAAAATTTCATGGCAAGCACGACACATTCGCGCAGAAAAAGCCACTTCCATGAAATTTTTTCGTGCTACTATCGCCCAAAATCTTCTTTTTTGAGAAAGATTTTCAAAAACCAGATGCGCAAGTTGCTGGTCTTGAAAGCCTTTCTCATTTTTGAGATTTTTTTTGAACTTTTTGATTTTTCGATGATAGAAGAGGGAAGCCGGCTTCATGCCGGCGAGCCGCCGGCGCTCCATATCGCCTCCGACTGAAAAAGTAAAGCCGACCTTGGCACATGGCGATCCGTCCGATCTGTCGTCCGTGTAAAGTC
>JAPXLT010000005.1:16628-40136 GCA_033809415.1 Lentisphaeria bacterium | reverse complement strand
GTGCAGGGTGCAGGGTGCAGGGTGCAGGGTGCAGGGTGCAGGGGGCAGGGTGCAGGGGGCAGGGTGCAGGGGGCAGGGGGCAGGTTTAAAAAGTAGCGCCCCCGTACCCGTTCCCAACGCACTTCGCACCACGCACTACGCACCCCATTCCCTTGAATCCTGTACTACAGAGGCATTACGAAAGTACTACTATAGCCCAACTTCTTCTTTTTTGTGAAAGATTTTCAAAAATCTGATGCACAAGTTTTTGATCTTGAAGTTCTTTCTCATTTTTGAGGTTTTTTTGAACTTTTTGATTTTTCGGTGATGGCAAAGGAAAGCCGGCGAGCCGCCGGCGCTCCATATCGCCTTCGACGCAATTGCGTAAAGCCGACCTTGGCACATAGCAATCCGACCCGATCTGCTGTCCGTGTAAAGTCCGTGTAAAGTCCGTGTAAAGTCCGTGTAAAGTCCGTGTAAAGTCCGTGTAAAGTCCGTGTTGTTACAGTCCTCCGAAGCGGCGTTGTCGCTGTGTGAAGGCTTCTGCCGCTTGGCGCAACTCATCTGCGCCGAAATCCGGCCAGTATACATTGCTGATATAAAGTTCCGTATAGGATATTTGCCAGAGCAGAAAGTTGCTGATGCGGAATTCTCCACCGGTACGGATCAGCAGATCGGGGTCTGGAAGGTCCGGCGCATAAAGATGCCGTTGTAAATCCTCTTCAGTCACCTTGCCTTTTTTGTGATCGTCATTCAGTAAAGAATTGACAGCATCGACAATTTCTGCCCTGCCCCCGTAATTCAGTGCCAGATTCAGTGTGATGCGGTCATTGTTCGCAGTGGCCGCAACCGTCTTTTCAACACTGCGGCGGGCAGCGGCGGGCAGCTCGGAAATTCGCCCAATCGTGCGCAGACGGATTCCATTTTCCATCATTTCCGGCAGTTTTTCGTCGCTGTAACGGGTAATCAGGTTCATCAGAAAATTGACTTCGGAGGCGGGGCGTTTCCAGTTTTCAGTACTGAAAGCATAAAGTGTAAGGATTTTCACGCCGAGTTCACCGGCTGCTTTGGCGACAACCGAAATCTGTTGTGAGCCGGCCTCGTGGCCTTTGGTGCGTGGCAGTCCACGGGCTTCCGCCCAGCGTCCGTTACCGTCCATGATAATGGCAATATGTTGAAGCATGTTGCGTCCTTTATGAGTTCGCGTGATGAAGTTTTTCAAGCAGGTCTATGGCAATATCTTCTGCCGTCAGCCGGAATTTCTTTCGCAGCAGTTCGGGTTCTCCATGCGGGATGATCTGATCCGGCCAGCCATAATGCAAGATGATGCCATGCGGGATGCCGGCAAGTGCTTCGTCCAATGCGGAAGCCAGGCCTCCGGTATGGCAGTGATCCTCGATTGTCAGCATCGGCCGGTCAGCCAGGCTTTCGGCAAGCTGCCTGTCAAAGGGGGTCACAAAACGGGCATTGACAATCAGGCATTTCTGCCCGGTTTTCTGCTCAAGAAGATCGGATACTTTGAAAGCGGTATCGACTTCCGGGCCCAGTGCCCAGATCACCGGTCCGGAGCCATCCTGAAGCACCCCCGCCTGACCACAATTGATATCCTGTGCCATTAGCAGACGTGGATCGCGTGCGCCACGTCCTTTCGGGTACCGGATCACTACGGGGACGGTCTGCTGATATGCAAAGCGCAGCATCATAACAAGTTCGGATTCATCGCACGGTGCCAGGACAAGCAGATGTGGCAGAGTTCGCAAAAAGGCCAGGTCATAGATGCCGTGATGCGTCGGCCCGTCTTCGACGACTCCGCTTCGGTCCAGGACAAAGATCACTGGGAGTTGCGGCAGAACGACATCGTGGTAAATGCAGTCCAGCGCACGTTGCGCGAAGGTGGCATACAGCGCGCATACCGGGCGCCTTCCTCCTATCGCCAGTCCTGCCGCAAAAACGACAGCATGTTCCTCGGCAATGCCGACATCGTGACAGCGCTCCGGAAATTCCTTTTGGAAATCGCCCAGGCCAGTGCCCAGGATCATGGCGGCGGAAATCGCTTCGATATCCGAATGCTGCCGAGCCAGATTCTGCAATTCCCGTCCAAAGGCGGCGGAAAAATGCTCTCCGTTTTTAGCTGGAATCGCGCCGGTATCGGGCTGGAATCCGCTCAGCCCATGATATATAGAGGGGTTTTTGCTGGCGAAATCGCATCCACGTCCTTTTTGGGTAATCAGATGCAGCACGATCGGGCCGGGCAATTCCCGGATCGATTCAAAGACCTTCAAAAGCGCCGGCAGGTCATGTCCGTCAACCGGTCCCAGATAGCGGTACCCCAACTCCTGGAAGAAGATTCCTGGTGGCAGCAGCAGATATTTCAGCGCATTCTGGATGCGACGCAGGCACAAGTACGATTTTTTCAGACTGGGCCAGCGGCGGAAAAATTCGCGCACGGCTTTTTTCATCCGGTTATAGGTGTTGCCTGAGATGATCCGGTTCAGGCAGTGCGCCAAGGCTCCGACGTTTGGTGAAATGGACATCTGATTGTCATTAAGAACAATGATCAGATTTTCAGCATTTTTGCCGCCGGCATTGAGTCCTTCAAAGGAAATTCCATTGCTCAACGAGCCATCTCCCACCAGTGCAATCACTTTTCCGGGATGGCCGTTTGTGCGACGTGCTGAAGCCAATCCCGCCGCCAGTGAAATTGCCGTGCCCGCATGTCCAGAACTTCCCGTGTCATAATTGGATTCGGTTGAGCTGGCAAATCCGCTACAACCATCGATGCGCCGCAGCGAGGTGCAAAATTGCTGTTTGCGTCCGGTCAGCAGTTTATGGGTATAGGCCTGATGCCCCACATCAAAAATCAGGGCATCGTCTGGGATGTTAAAGATTTTATGCAAGGCAACGGTCACTTCAACAGTGCCTAGATTCGAGGCAAGATGGCCGCCATGCTGCCCAACTGTTTGGATTATGGTTTGACGTATTTCGGCGCAAAGCTGCACCAGTTCAGCGTTCGAGAGGTGCTGTAAATCCGAGGGAGTATGTATGTGATCAAGGTACATTTAAAATTTCGTTCTATTATTGCCCAACTTTTTCTTTTTTGTGAAAGATTTTTTATGGACGATGGACAGGGACAGGAATGGACACGATGGACGGAATGGACAATGGACAATGGACAGGGACAGGAATGGACAGGTACAGCAGGTGACATTTTTTTATGCCTGTCCATTCGTCCATTAAACGTCAAGTCCATCGCGTCCATGATGTCCATTCGTGTCCCTGTCCATTAAAAACATTCATTTTGCCGTTTGAATAGGTTGTGGACGTTAGTCCACCCCAAGTCTTTTCGTGTGGTTCGTGGTTAAAAAATCCTTTTTGGATGGGGTCTAAATAAAGATCAGAAACCCAGTGTATTGTCATTGACCGGCCAGGCATGGGGTTTACGAAGCCCAGTACGGTCATCGGGCAACGGCAATTTTGCGAAAGTGGAGGCTTGCGGTGCAAAAATCAGCTGTCCTTGAAAGGTGTTGTGCAAAATTTCTGGCTGCATCGTTTTTCCGTCCAAGGAGAGAATCTGCCAGCGAGCCGGGCTGTACAGTGAAGGCGTCGAGAGAACCCACAGTTCTCCACGGGTGAGCCTGCATAGAAACGGCGCCGGGTTTCCATTATCATCGAGGTGGATTGCTCCCACGCACTGCACGCGCCGGCTGAGTGCTCGAGCAAGCAGTTCCCGATTGAACTTCAAGCGGAGGCGAATGGGCTGCAAATCCGGATATAGACTGCCGGCCTGCCGGATAGCCTCCGCAACAGCAAGTACTTTTGGATGCCGGGGGTTCATCCAAGGCACGTCCGTATTGAGTTGATTGATCGAGGCAGCCCAATTCAAACTTTCCGGGATTTCTTCGCCATAATGATCCGCCAGGAAATTCAAGAGGCGTTTCTGCAGCCAAGTGCGTGGGATTAAATCCATATCCGGGGCAGGCTCGCGCAAATTCTGCAATGTCTCGAGGATAAAGATGTCTATTTCGCTTTGGTTTTGGGCATTCAGGATAAAATTCATCAGGAATTTGCCCTGATTGCTGAGGCAATCCTGTGCCCTCCGTCCGACTCGAACATCGTATTGCATGGTGTTGAGCCCGTCGGGGAAGAGCTTGCTGGTATGTATTTCATGCGGTTCCTCGTTGTCTGATTCCGCATGATAGAGATTTCCCCAGTACAGGGTATAGGGATTGCCTTCCTTGTCCTTTTCTTCGCGGCTGTTAGGCAAAGCTGGGAAATAAAGGCGGTGCCATTCAGTTGCATCTTTCCGGCGAATGTCAACGACATAGACCTGAAACATGTGTTGCTGATTCGAAGCCAGTGTCCGGACTTTGCTCGATACCTGCCGATGCTTGTCAAGATAAGCAAGGCAGTACCGCAAATCCGCCTCCCAGACGGAACCAAGTGCGCCGCCGTCTGCCGCCATAAAACTTCGCAGTTCTTTTTCCTGTTGGGGCGTACAGGGGAAAGAACGCATGCTGAAATTCCGCAATACTAAAGCCTTGCTCTGCTGTTCCAGATTATCCAGGGCAGCTGCAAACTCGACGGGCATCCTGCCATCATGAAAATTGCGCAACTGTTCGAGTTGCCGCCGATACTGCTGCAAATTCGGCAGTGCCTGGAAAAGTTCCCTGGTCAAGTTGGCAAGTTGCTGTTTTTTTTGCTGATCGAGCCGATCCTGTTCGGCCTTTTGCTGGCGGCGCTGCTGCAAATCCTGTTGCCAGTCTTCCAAAAGCACCTGACACTGCTGAAAATCTTCCTTGAACAGGTCTTCCGCACGGCTGACATGCGGCATTGCAGCCTGAAAAGCCAGCCGCAATTCTTGTAGTTTTTTTTCTTCCAGCTCAAAGTCCGCAACATTCTCTCGATGAAGGCTATTTTTTGCCGAGCGGAACTGATTGCAGATTCGCTGCAAAACCACATTGCTTTCCCTACGTTTTCCCGCTTGCCAGACTTCCCAGCCGGTTTTCCACTCGGCTATCACTGCTTTTTCCTGCTCGGTCAGGATCAGCTGATCAGCGCGAGCCAGATATGCCTGAATCTCATCATTGCTGCGCTGATACCCTCTGCGACGTATTTCCTCGAGGCCGGAAAGGAATTGCTCCGCAAGATGGGCACGTTCGCCTTCTTCGCTGAATGCTGTCTCGAGCTTTCCGGCCAAGTTTTGCACCTCGTTTTTTTGAAAAACCTGCGGTTTAAATCGTTGCAGGTTTTCCAGTTTCAGTTTCATTTCCGTAAATCGGGCATTATGGAGGTCCTGTTCCAGCTCGCCTATAATGCGAGTCAGTTGCCGCTGTTGCGCAAGCGTATAAATACCCCATCCGGCAATCAACAGCAGAAGAGCGATGCAGGCTGTCAGCGACCAAGCACGACGCCGATAGTGGCGAAGCCGTTTTTCCTGTAGCATCGTCAGCCTATCCTCGACGCTTTGCTGCAGTGCTTCCGGCAAAGGCCTCCCAAAATTCTGCACATGTCTCCATGAATGATATAAATCGTCCTCGGACAAATCTCTTTTTGCCAACAAGTCCCTTATCTGCTGCAGTTCCTGTTCGAATGCGGCTTGCAGACGCGCCTCCCTCTCGGCTTTTTCCAACCAGGTTCTGGCAGAAGCAATCTGCTCATCCCAATTGTCCGGACGACGGTAAAACGCATCCTCGATCTCCATCTTCGAGGCCTCGATCAGCAGCTGACGAACAGTTTCGGTCTGTTTTGCAGACTGGTTTTCCGAGAGGCGGCTCAGCATATTCTCCGCTTCCAGCAATAAATTCGCGGCTTTTTCGGAAAGCAGTGCGCGTTGCATGCGTTCGAGTGCTTCTCGTGGTGCCGGCACCACGCGCCAAGGGTGCGTCAACTCGGCATAAACCTCACGCAATACAGGCAAATCTTTGCTTTCCAAGGCGATCTGCGCTTTTTCCAGCCATTGCGACAGTTCTGCTTCCTCATACGTCTGCAAATTCGCTTTCCAGTTGTCGTTCTCTGGGTCTGCCTCCCGAATTTTTCGCAAAACGCCAATGGCCTGATGTTGCAGTCCTTGGTAGATCAGGCTTCGGAACTCGCGCAAAAGGGGCTGTAATTCCTTTTCCTTGACGCAGGCACGACGCAACTGTTCGAGTGCCTCCACGTGCAGCAAAGGTGCCTTGGTTAACTCGAGATCATCACAGATGACGCGCCATTTGCCAGCCTGCTCAAACTGCACGAGTTCAGCCAACTCTAGAAGATCAGGCGTCACCTGGGCTTCGTAAACGGCCTCCGAGAGAAGTCCTTTCTGCAAATATTCCGAACACCGTGACAGGCGTGCATTGACCCCGGTGCAGAGTTCGCTATACTGCGCCGCTAATTCCTCCAGGAAGCTTTGGTTTTCCAGCTGATTGTTTTCGATCACCCGTGTAATCTGCTGAATGAGGTTTTGCTCAGACGTCATGGTCGTCCATCCTCCTTGGTACGAGGCTTTGCATTGAGCATGTTCATACGGCGGCGGGGCATCAACTCAAACCGCTTCCTGACAGGAGCAGGATCATTCCCCGCCTCTGCAGGTACGGCAGCCCCCTCTTCTGCTGACAAGCCATGACGTGCCAGTTGAACAAAAGCATTCTCTGCAAGCGGTGGCAGTTGCTCGGTCAAGTCCAAGATTTTGCTTTGTGGATTACGACGGACATCTCGCAGGATTTCCGCCTCTGGAACACAACATCGCCAGAGGCAGCTCATGCCTGCCGGCAACGTCGTAAAATATGTGTTATAGGTTACTTGCCAGCGTTTTGCAGCAGGCAACAGAGCCATCGCCTCAGAGAGCAGAGACAACATTGGCATGCCAGGGGAAAATATCAGATAAACTATCTGCCCGGGCGCTTTCTGAAAAAGCGCCGGCAGCCAGGCCGCATGTCCAGCATCCCCGGTGATTTTTTCCCACGTTTCAGCCTTGCCGCAAACCTCTTCCCCCGTCGGCACCGCTTTCGGCATCTCGAGAAGTCTCGGTTCCCCGTCCCAACTTTCCAGAAAAAAGCCGGGTTGCCGACTCAGCCACAAGGGGCCGCCGGCAGGATATTCTCTTGCATGTAGCAGAACATGATGAGCCAACTTGTTGCTGCGACCGGTATGGTCAGCCTGGACAGGACTCACCCTTGACAATACGCTGACTGAGCGTCCTAGCAAAGTACTGCAATAGTGACTGAAGGATATCGGATTATCAGCAAAGACCTCTTCGTGAACTCCATATAAGCTCTTATACGCACTCAATGCCTCCATGACCTGCAAGGCCGCGGGGGCAAGGCCGCGGGTATGAGCCACTGTGCAATACCCACGCGTCCCAGGTCGCAACCCGCGCTCCGCAGAGGTATAGATCAGTTCCGAGGCCATAACCAGTTTCTCCAACGCCCTTCATCCCGCCATTGCAGACAGGGTGAAATTACTGCTCTTTCCGGTCGGAAACCGGTACCGTAAACCATAAATCTGTTCCCGGGCAACACAATTGCCAGCCGGCATAGGATAACGGAACCTGGAGTGGTTTTTCACGCCCCGGAATGCTCACAAAATAAATGTCACCGGATTGCTTCATCTCGACGTCTGCTTCCGGCATCCGTGTCTGACTTTCGGTCGGTACTGCCGGGATGAAGCCACGCTGATAAAAGAAATACAGCATAGGGGCAGTGACCCAGAATGGATTCACCTTGCCTGGTCGAACGCCGATCATGCCGGTTTCAGGGTTGAGTTCCGGGCTGTGCCCCAGTGCGCTGTTGGGCAAATAAAGTACTTCTCCCGCAAAAGACTCCGCAGTCGAGATCAGCTCCGGGCAGATGTCTTCCAGCAGATTGCGCAACTGGAAGGAGGTATTCTTCATCAGATTCACATCGATTGCGCAGGTATTGTATCTGCTCTCCCAACGCCATGGATTTTCCGGCAGATCACATTTCAGAAGCTGTTTCCAGACATCAAACTTGGAGACGACAATAATCAGAGTTTTTCCGGTGCGGTTGCCGGTCTTCATGCCGGAATATTTTTTGATTCGGTTAATCATTTCGGTCAGGATGATTTCCTGGCGCTGCACACGCGCTGTACTGTCCAGCTGCGGATCATTGACTCCGGCAAGCAGGCGCCGGAAACGAACATCCTTTGTGGGATCAAAGAGGAAAAAAATGGTATTGGAATGCAGGAGATGCTGTGTGGTAGGATTATCCACCAGGTCCATGCCGGGTTCGAAATGCTCCCCTGCATTGTCATACAACACCAGAGTCCGCGACATCTTTTCACGGACTTCCTGATATTTGGGATGATGTTCCGCCGGCGTAACCGTAAACATGAAAGGCTTCGGCAGATTGATCATCATATTATCCAGCAAGACCTGATTGTATAACTCCCCCTGAAGCTCGGTTTTACGCAAAGCAACCAGGGATTCCTGGTCGGAATTTAAAAAGAGGGTTTCTTCAAACTGATTCAACAGATGATTGTTGACGGCATCGGTATCGGCAAAAGAGATGGCAAAATTGCGCGCAAGGGTGCTTCGCAGTTCCCAGGACATGCTAGTCAGAAAATAGGATTTTCCGCTCGAGGTCGCCCCGACGATCGACAAAAACAAGGGCGGCATTTCACTGGCCGTCTGCGGAATACGCAAATGGCAGCGCGGGCAAGCCATATCCGGACAACTCATGCCGGCTGCATCTAGCGCATTGCCCTCGAGAGTGAAACGTGAAGGCAGAAAGCGCTGCTGCGCATCTGACCCGAGAACAGGGTCCCCGACCAGGCTCTGATGACGCGCAATGAAAAGAAATTCGTCAATATCAAAACGGTGCCAGCAGTGTGGACAGACAATTCCGCGGCGCCCACTTCCGGCAATTCGGGAGATCGTGGCTGCTGGGGAATCCCCCGTCATATAGCGCTTTTTGTGCGTATTGGTGCTGGTATTGGGATGAAGAACTTCTGCGCGTGAAAGTGAAGGTGGGGTCAAGATTACCGTAGTGGTATCGTCACTTTTGCTGACTTTGACCGGAAGATTGCTGTTGCTACTCTTGCTCTCCAGCTTTCGAAGCTCCTCATCGGTCAAAGCCAAGTCCACTTTCACATTGCCCATGGTCAGACTGAGCATGCGATCCACCGGCAACCTGCTCACCCGGCGGAACCCCAGATAAATCCCGTTGGTGCTCCACTGGTCTTCCAGCTGTATCAGATTGTTGGGAAGCAAGACCAATACTGCATGCAGGCTGGATATCGAACTGTCGCGAATCACAATCTCATTTCCCTCCACACGCCCGATCCGGCTGGGAAAGTGAGTGACACGATGAACAACCGGCGCCTGCCCCGGGCAGCGTACACGTATATAACAAGATGGTGTATCACTCATAGTAAAAAAGCCTGCGTTACTCAACTAAGAAATGAAAAAACACGGACAGGAAATCCATCGTCCATTCCATTCTTGTTCATGTCCCCCGTCTACAAAACCTTTTCAAAACAAGAATTGGACTGGAAATAGCACAAACACAACTGTCAACTAATCAATGTGCCACAATTTTTCAGTATTGCAAGGGAGTTCAGAAGGAAATCATATTTTTTGACGAAGGAATCGTGATGCGTCAGTAACCCGGGTAGGCAAGAAATTCTTTTTGAACAACGAAATGCCCGAAAGGACTTGGCGTGGGCTGCCGCCCACAACCTATTTTTTGTCCACGGAAAGCACGGAAAACACGGAAATTTTATAATGGTCAGGCAATGATTCGCACTGAGAGGAATCACTGCATTTTGGCAAGGATTTTACGGACTGCCTTTTGATAGACCTGCTGCCATTCCGGGGCGAGCAGGCATTCGGTGACTTCGTAACCGCCCCGGTCGTAATATTCGGCAGGTGCTCCATAATGCAGATAGCCATTGGTATAGGCAGACAGGAAGGTATGCGGAAAAGGCGAGTTCCGCTTGATATCGAGTCCGATCTCGGAGAGAGCCTCGAACGGTGCGGTGACAAGCACGCAGTCTCCAATCCGGACACCCATGACTTCCGCTGGAATCGGTGCCCCTCCCGCCCTGGCATTGATGGCGGCGTGCTTCTCTAAAGTAGCTATGTCATCCTGAATCTTCGAGAGAGTCTCCATGGCTCGTAGATTACTGAGGTATTTCTCAATATTTCTCTGGTTGAATGCGTACATGGGCGAAGACTCCGTTCCAGCGTCCTGACATTCCTTCTGTTGCAGATACAGCGGCAGAAACAGTTCGAAATTCAGACTGCAGAAACGCAGGGATTGCAGCAAAGCCTCCTGCTTATCTTTAAGTTGCGCGAGCCGGGCAGGAATATCCGTCCGACGAGGCAAGAAAATTTCTTCGGAGACGACTTTCAATCCCGCTGGTCGGGTTGTGATGTTGCTCTGTGCCGCCAATACACTTTCGGCAAGATATCTTCCCAGGACTGCTGCATTGCGTTCCTGTTGAAAGTCTTTGAAGGTGACATCGCAGACATCCCCTGCGGCGCCCTGCAGAAACAAGGCCGTCGTATCCAGTTCCAGCTCGATAATACGCGCCGCTTCTCCAGGGAAATTGGCGGTCAGGCTGCCATCATAATTGCCAAACAGTGGATGACAGGCAAAATTGAAGATCAGCGCAAGGGGCGTGCCATCCAGGCGATCAAATCGGATGATCCCAACCGAGTTGTCCAAAGGGCCTGAACCGCAAATCTGATCCGGTGGGGGGCTGGGAATGCTGTGCCGGATCGTCCAGTCGCGCCCATTTTTCAGGCGCAAAGTCCGGTTCATGGCCACACGCTCCTCTTTGCCAACGATTGATCCGACTTTGACCGGCTGCATGCTTCCTGCCGCCTGCTGAACGGCGGCAAAAGTCCGTCGCACCTGTTCCTGATCGTTACAGAGCATGCGACCTGGAGGATGCGTATGCGAGGCATTGACCAGCACATTGCATCCAGGGATTCCCAGTTCTGCTGCAATTTTTTCCCGCAGGCAGGGCAGAAATTCCTCACCGACATCCGGAAGCATTCCGTCGCTGACTGCTCGGCCGCCGATGGCAGTGACATCCATGGCTATAATCACTGCTTTGGTCTGCCCGTCATCAAGAACAAGTGCTCTGGCATACAGCGGATCAGCAACCACCACCCCTGGTTCGCGATTAGTGATCTCACACTTGCCAACCCCGGCATGAAGAGAATGACGCAATGGATTATTGTTTATCGCACTGTTGTTCATGGATACTCCTTGCTAAATCCGATCATGCAATAATGTATCACTGCTTGCACTATATGACAGTCCGCTGAATTTATTCATTCATCCGGAACCGAGAAAGTCACGGCTTACCCTATCTCTAGCTCTAATAAGACCGCGTCCAAAAAGAGTTCCGTGCACATCCTATCCGCGGATTACGCAGATGGACGCCGATTTCCAGGATTAGGAATTGTAGGATTTTCTAGGATTCTCTATGTTTCTGTATGACTTCTTATGATTTTTCTTGAAATTCCGTTTTTTCGGTGCTATGTTTTCGCCGTGGTTCAGACAGCCTCCAAGCCCCACCCAACCAGGGGGCGAACCACCCTTACCGCGCGCACGGGGCGGAAGGAGGGTGCAGGCTGAACACTATGGACGAAGTGGACAGAAGACAGGCACCCTCCGCACTACGCATCCCACGACAGTTCTGGCCATCGCAACCGGGACGGTCGCGCCACTTTAAACCTGCCCCCTGCCCCGCACTTCACAATCGGGACGATTGCGCCACTTTTTAAACTTGTCTCCTTCCGCCGCTCGCCACTCGCCACTTTTTTGACGCCCTCTAATAACCACGTTCGGGAGTTTTATTCATGTCAGAGAAATCCTGCGATACGAATTGGGAACCCTACAGCATTGATGAAAAAGATGTGCCGGAATACACGCTGCCGGATCCGCTGCTGACTACAGATGGACGTCGCATCAACACCGCAATGGAATGGGTCAATGGACAACGCGAACATATCCTGCAACTGCTCAAAGATGGCGAATACGGGGAAATTCTTCCCCGACCGGACAGCATGCGTTTCGAGCTGCTTTCGCAACGAAATGATGCACTTGAAAACACCGCCATCCGCAAGGAGTACCGGATTCATTGCAGGATGGAAAACAGACGCAACTTTGCCTTTGACATGCTTCTCTATCTGCCCAAAAATGCTAGTGCCCCAGTACCGGCCTTCCTGGGGTTGAATTTCAAAGGCAATCACAATACCACCGACGAAGATGACGTGCGCTGTACCGGCTTCTTAAAGCCGGGAACCTTGGCCGTTAAAGAACGCGCTCTGCAAGTCGAACGGTGGTGTTTCCGGGAAGCGGTACGCCGGGGCTTTGCTTCGGCCACGGTCTGCTATCATGACATTCATCCGGATGCCACGCACTCCGAACAATACAGTGCATTCAGACTATTTTTTACGCCGGAACAATATCCCGATATCCAGAAACGGTATTCGGTCATCGGCTGCTGGGCCTGGGGACTTTCAAGAGCATTGGAATGCCTCGAACATGATCCGATGATCAACCCCGCCAAAATCGCCGTCCATGGTCATTCCCGCCTGGGCAAAACCTCCCTCTGGGCCGGTGCCATCGAAAAACGTTTCCGCATGGTCATCTCGAATAATTCCGGGTGTGGAGGCGCTTCCCTCCACAAACGCAAATTCGGCGAGAATCTTTCACAGCATTTTGAGGCGCACGAAAAGTATGGCATTCCTGCCTGGTTTGTACACAAATGCCGGGATTATGTCGGTTGCGAAGAAACTATGCCCTTTGACCAGCATGAACTGCTCGCCATGGTTGCACCGCGCCCGCTCGCCCTCGCCACAGCAACGGAAGACTATCACGCCGACCCGAAGGGCGAATTCCTGGCCGCCAAAGCCGCTTCCGAAGTCTATGCACTATTTGGCTCCAAAGGACTCGAATGTGCGCAAATGCCCCAGCCTGATCAATATATCAGCGGCGATATCAGCTTCCATTACCGCACCGGAAAGCATGACCAGACACCTTTCGACTGGGCACACTACTTCGCACTCGCCGAACATTTCCTGAAATGAAGGGAACAGGGCAATACTCGTTACTTAAGCACTTTTTTAACCACGAACCACACGAACAGACACGAAAATTTCGTATGGGGGCTGTTGCTCTGACGAACGAAATGGCATGCGGATTTGCGGTTTGGTTTGTGGTTTCTCCGATTGCTTGGCGTCCTTGGCGTCCTTGGCGGTTGCTTCCTCGTCATTGAACCGCCAAGGACGCCAAGGTCGGATTTATGGAGTTGTATCGTCGGTATTGATTACAAAGCGTTAAGTTAAGAATATTGGGGGACAGGGGGCGGGGGTCAGTAGTTCTGTGGGAAACTAGGGGGATCGAGAAAATCGAGAAAATCGAAAAAATAAACTGCATTGGCTTGCAAATAACCCAAAAGTATGTTATAGTATTGAACATGACAGAATTTATTGCGGGATGGAGCAGCCCGGTAGCTCGTCAGGCTCATAACCTGAAGGTCATAGGTTCAAATCCTATTCCCGCTACCATTTTCCCCGGAGAATGAAGGTTCCCCGGGGATTTTTTTTTGCCCGGAAACGGCAAAACAAAAACAAAAAACAGTGCCACTTTTTAAGTTGTAAACCCTTGAAAACACTGCAATATTGTGGAAAGTGAATCGACTGCTGCGCAAACAAAACAAGTATACTCTCTACAGGCATAGGCATGAATAAACCTGATGGCCAAAAGCGACTTTAGCAGAATCAATATGCCAATGCCGGCACCAATACCAGCGTAACACGTCAAAGCGACTTCCCATGATTTTTTTCGTGCCTTTTTGTGCATTTCGTTGTTGCAAAAGAATTTTTCCGGGCTTTTTTCTTAGGCGCAGTTGCAATTTCCGGAAATAACATCATATTATAATTTATGCTTTTTTATTAATGCCCGTTTTTGTTCCTCCAACGTGATTAGGAAATAAAAGAAGAATGCCAAACACCAAGTCCGCAGCAAAACGCCTTAGAAGCAATGCCAAGAAACGTCTGGTCAACCGGATGCGGAAGTCCCGTGTCCATACCTCTGAGATCAACCTGAACAAGGAGATCGGCGACGGAAATAAAGAAAAAGCTGTTGCACTGCTCAGCAAATGTTTTTCTGAACTTGACAAAGCTGCTAAAACAGGCACCATTCACTCGAACAAAGCCGACCGTAAAAAACAACGCCTGGCCGCCCGAGTGGCTAAAATGGCCTGATGGCCTTTGGCTTCTCCTTTTGACCGCTTGTTTTCGAACGCCAGGGACTCTGCTTCTCTGGCGTTTTTTGTTATAATCAAAAGGATCGCTGTCAATATACCGGAATATCTTCAGGAGCAACACCATGCCGACCCCGCAAACCCTAGGCGTAGTATTCGATCAGTCAGTCGAGAAATTTGCTAAAAAAACTGCCCTGGTTTATTCTCCGGATGGCAATGCCATCAACGACTATTCCTATTCGGAGATGAAAGCCAGGGTGAATTCCTGGATCGAATTCTTCCGGCAACGCGACCTCAAACCTGGTGATCGCATTGTTGCCATTTCCCCGAAGTCACCATTGCATTGTCTCTTTTTCTACTCCTGTTGGAAACTTGGGCTGATCGCTGTTCCTGTCTGTGAGAGTCTGGGCGATCTGGAACTGTCCTTTATCATCCGTGACTCTGATCCGTCCTTGATCCTTTCAGATGCAAGTTTCGAGGCAAAAGTCAAGAGCAATGCCGGTGATATTCCGGTCATCGACTGGCATAGCATAGCCATTGATGCCAAGGCCGCCAATAAAACTCTGCCAAACGCTGACATTCCTCTTGACAGCGTTGCCACGGTAATCTACACCAGCGGTTCCACTGGAATGCCCAAGGGGGTGATGCTGACGCATCGGAATCTCTGGGTGAACAGCTGGTCCGCTTTGCAATGCTTCCATGTAGAAAAATCGGATAGCCTGATCTCTTTGCTGCCCTACTGGCACGCCTACGCACTGACGACCGAAATCATTTGCGTTGTCATGGCTGGAGCCACCTGCATCGTACCGAGGGATATCCGGGATTTCAAGCGGAACATCAAAAATTACAAACCGACCCTTATGCTGGTGGTGCCGCGGGTGGTTGATGGTTTGAAAGCAGCCATCGACAAGAGCATTGCCGACTTGCCGCCCAAGAAGAAGGCTCTGATTGACAAGGCAATTTACAATGCCAGCCGGATTTGCAACGCCGGTCCCAAGCTGGATGGCGGCATCCTGCGCATGTTTACCCATCATCTTTTCTATGATCCGCTGGTTTTCCGGAAATTCCGTCAAGCATTTGGTGGTAGAATCCGTTTTATTGTCAGCGGCGGCGCACCGCTTGACCTGGAACTTCAGATCTTTTTCAAATACATGGGCATGCCCATTTTCCAGGGCTATGGTTTGACGGAGGCCTCCCCGGTCGTCAGTTCCAACCTCGAGGATGTGCATCGCCTTGGCAGTTGCGGGCAGGTGCTTCCTTGGCTGCTTCCCGAGCATGGCGGCGATTTCACCTTTAAAGATGAAGACGGAAACCTTGATAAAAGCAATCATGGGCAGCTCTTGGTCAGAGGGCAATGCGTTATGAAGGGATACTGGCGGCATACCGACGCCAGTGCCAAAACCATGGAAGATGGCTGGCTTAATACGGGCGATGTCGGATACTGCGATAAAGATGGCTTCCTCTTCATTCAGGGGCGAAAAGGCAATATGATCGTGATGATCAGCGGCGAAAAGGTTCATCCGGAGTTCGTCGAAGACGCTGTGAAAGCTTCACCGATGATCAGCGAAGCCATGGTAATCGGGGAAAAATGCAAAAACCTCTATGTCTGCGCCAATGTACCGCAGGAGATCAAGGATAAACACAGCCCTGAGGAATTGCACGACTTGGTCAAGCAGGAGGTTCTGCGCACTACCGGGCACATGGCTCTGTATCAGAAACCAAAGGATGTCATCATCCTGCCGGATTTCAACATCGAAGACGGGACCCTCACCGTATCACTGAAAATCCGCCGCTTCAAAATTCGTGAACTGTACAAGAAAGAAATCGAAGAGTTTCTGCAAGAGAACGGGGAGGAAATCGCCACTAAGCGGGAATTGCGGATAGCCAGTTCAAAAGTCATTGAAAGTCTGGAAGAAGGCTCTGTCATACTTGGCAACGGAAATCTGTTAAAGTAATTTCTGTCCATCGAGCTTGAAAAATCATAAAAAAGGCATACATTAGAGATAGTCTCAAATGCCGGGCTAGCTCAGTCGGTAGAGCAGTGGAATCATAATCCACGAGTCATTGGTTCGAGTCCGATGCCCGGTACCATTTTTGAAGCCTTAACCCCTTCGGTTAAGGCTTTTTTCTTTTATGCCCCTTGTAGCGCTGACGCCAACAACCCATTTTTTAACAACGAAAAGACACGAAACGACACGAAAATTTAAAGGGCAGCTTCCGGAGAGAATATTATCGTTCAGGAATTACATTATTTGTTCATCGCTTGGAAACAGGAAAATTCAAGAGGAAGCATGAAAATAGCATTTTTCAATCGGGTAATTACTCCGGAAATCGGTGCTGATTTGGCGGGTTATGGGATCGGCTGGCATTCGGTCATGAAGCTGGATGATCTTCATCTGTGCGGACTTCTTGTTGACGATGGTGAAAGCAAAGTATTGCTTGCCAGTTTTGATCTGCTTGGCCTGGATGAATGGTATATCCGGAAAATCCGGAAAGCTTGTGCGGATCTATTACAAATCAGCGAAGAATCGGTATTGTTGACTTGCACCCACACCCATAATGGTCCGGAGACACGTTCTCTGGCGCCTCATCCTGACCAGTTGAACCAACCTTATCTGGACTGGCTCGAGACAGCCATTCTCGATGCGGTCAGCGGCTTGACTGACTTTTGCGAGTGCGATGTGGCCTTTTATTCCCTGCGGATAGATGAAAACCGTAACCGGCGATATGTAACGGCAGACAATCGCGCTTCCTTCCTCCCGCACCGCAGAGAGATGATCCCCATCAGCAATGAATTTGCTGACAAGGAACTGGGCATACTCTGCTTCTTCAATACAGACGACAAACGACCTGTCTATGTGATCGGAAACTATGCGGCACACCCGCTGGCCGGACATGGCCCCGGACTGGGCGGACTGCGCATATCTGCCGATTACCCAGGCGCTTTCCGTGACTATGTCCGCAATGAAACCGGTGCGGAATGCATGTTCATTTCCGGGGCAGCCGGTGATCTTGTGCCAAAGGAAGATGAATTGGGTTCCGATGCATTCCAACAGATGGGAATGCGCCTGGGGAAAGCCGCGCTCGGCGCCATCATTGACGCGCAACGGAATCCAGGACGTTTTTTCATGAAGGACGCCCGGGTCGGGGCATTGATACAAACCTTCCGGGTTCCTTTGCGGAAGAAATATTGCAATCAGCCTGAAAGACTTCCTGCGAAATATCTCAATCAGGATGAAGTCACTCTGGAAATTCAGTGTTTAGCCATCGGGGATGTCTGCTTTGTTGGCGTTCCAGGTGAGCTCTGTTGCGAGCTTGGTCAGGAGATAAAATGGCATAGCCCCTTCCGGCGGACTTTTATCGCTTACGACGCCACCGCCTATTTTTCCTATATCTGCCCCGGTAATTTCCTCGTCGCAGGCGGATATGAAGCAGTGAGCCAGCGTTTTTCAGCACGTGGCGGGCTTGCTTTGCTGAATACTGCAACCAATGCCATGTATGAACTCCGGGAAAAGCTGTTTCCGGATGCCGATCAAGTTGAACCCTACCCGGATTATCTCGATCCGCCCCTTGTAAACCTTCCGCCGAACAAATGAAATACGGGTGCAGCCTGCACACTTCAGTTCAATGCTTTACCAATCGACCACATTAGCCGGCATGCCCTTGACGCTTCCCCGCAGGCAGATTCTATCGCGTCTGGGTTATTCTGGGCAAACCAGACTGACAGGCTGCCAGCTGGACACTCTGAACCGCAACATCCAAAGAGCCTTTGCAACAATTTCTGCCAAAGGAATCTACACTTGCCAGAAAATTGATAGCAATGATGGTGAAACGGTCATCCTTGCCGATCAGTCAAAGATTGCTTGTCCAGCGGTTGCCGGCATGTTGAAACATTGCCAGGAAGTATGGCTGGCGGCAACAACGGTTGGCAAGCAAATCTCGGATTTGACAGCAACCTGCTTTTCAGAAGGAGATGCCGCCGCCGCTACAGTCTGTGACGCAGTCGGCAGCGAATGCGCCGATGCCGCCATGGATTTCCTGCAGAATTACGCCGCCACACAACTGAAACGCAGCAACAGAACCCTTACAGACTGCCGGTTTTCGCCGGGCTACGGCAAATGGTCGCTCGAAGCACAGAAAGATTTTTTCCGCTGGCTGAATCTGTCAAGCCTAGATCTGACTCTGACGGAAAGCCTGTTGCTGATCCCGGAAAAATCCGTAACCGCCCTGGCGGGCGTTCGAGTGAATCTCCCCTGTTTTTAACAACGAAAAGACACGAAAAGACACGAAAAAGGAAGGAATGGACATGCAGAAAATTGATGTGGCAGTAATTGGTCTGGGTGGCATGGGAAAAACCCATGTGAACGCAGCGAAATCATCTCCCTATGTTGACCGGATTTATGGTTTCGAACCCGACGAACAACGGCGGGTCGCACGCGCCGCCGAACTCGGAATCATTCCGGCTACGATGGAAGAGATCATGGGGAATGCCTCCATCCGGCTGATCTATATTGCTTCGATCAATGAAATGCATGTCCCCCAGGCGATTCTGGGCTTGCAGTCAGGCAAGGCCGTTCTTTGCGAAAAGCCGATGGGGTTGACACTTAAGGAGGCCGCCGAATTAATCAAGGTGCAGAAGGAAACGGGGGGCTTTCTGCAGATCGGCTTCGAGCTGCACTATTCAAAATTGTATCAAAATGTCAAGGAACGGATTGATGCAGGCCTGATCGGGACACCGGTGCTTAATCAATGCCGTTACTTCTGCAGTGAGGGGCATCACAAAGACTCCTGGCGCTCCAAGGGCACAGGCAGCTTCCTGATTCCCGAAAAATTATCGCATTACCTCGATTTGCAACGCTGGTTCTTCTCCGATGAATTCGAGACCGTATATTCCGCCTCTGCGCCCCTAGTCGTAAGTTATTTCAACCATCGCGACAATCACCAGATCACCACGAAGTACCGCAAGGGCGGCGTGGCCACCCTCAACTTCATCATGTATATCGGCGAAACCTACAAGCGTGATCCCAACCGCGAAATGCTCGAACAGCAATGCGATGACGGGCATTTCCTGCAATACCATATTTGCGGAACCAAGGGTGCCATCGAGGCAGACGTATTTAAACGTCGCCTGCGGCGCTGGGAATTTTCCGACACTCCGCAAGACAAGTGCATGCAGAGCCGGATCGTGGAACACATCTCCTTCAAACCGGAAGAAGACCAGGTCTGGTTCCACAATACCGCCGGGCAGAATGTCCGCATCGCCGAACTGGTCGCCAAGGGTCTGCCGCCGGAAGTCCCCGCAACGGATGCTTTCGAGACGATGAAGCTCTGCTTCGCGGCGGAATTATCGGAAGATGAAAACCGCCTGATCCATTACTCGGAAATCGACAGCATGATTTGAGGGAGGAAGTCTGGTCAGGCCGCTCATTTTGCCCGGAACTGCCAATATCCTTTTCCGGGTTGCAGCTGGGTTGCAATCTGATAGCGGTTATTCTCCCAAGTCCAGAAATTTTCTGTTGTTTGCTGGGGCATCTGCTCTTCCAAACCCACAAGGGCGACGGCTTTCCAACCTGATTTGCCTTGCAGTTGAAGCCCTCTTTCAAATGGCTCGAGTCCGGTGAGCTTCAAGCAGTCGTCTTCCTGCGAAAAGAGCCAGAAGACCTGCCCACAGCGCCCCAGGTTTTCCATCGAGTCAGACCTTGCATTATCGGTCAAGCGGCAATGCTTATCTTGCAACTTCAGGCATTCCTGCGCTGACAATTCGAGGGGGATTCCAATCAGGTTCCACCCGCGTTGCAATGGGATGGGGCAACTTCCTCTGCGATAATATTTCGCGTGGGCAGTCTGGCTGGCACTTCCATCCTCCGACCAGATTTGTGCTTGCAGTTGCTGGCTGTGATAGATAGAAAACGCTCCTTCGTATGGATGCCAGTCCTCCCAGAATTCTGGTTCGCCGAAACAAAAGAAAATTTCTGCGCCGACAGTCAAATCACCCAGCAAGCTGACCTGCAATTCCTCTTCGAAAACCGTTTCGCTTTCGGGGGAAAAAGTCGGCGCTTTACATTCAATCGGATTCAACCATAAAATCCGTTCTCCGCTCACTGGCACCGCCCCTGCTCCAGGCACTTGAAGAGAACCTGCAAAAAACACTTTTTGGGGAGACCCGGTCTGCACGCGCAGCTGATAAGTGAGAATGCCTTCCGAAACGGTTTGCCCGCCCGGACCGAAAAACCATTTCAGGGTCTGCCCATCGCGCTTTTCCGGCATAAAGTTCTTTTCATTCCAGGCAGCGCTCAGGAACTGCAATCCGGCTGGGAGTGTTTCTGTGAGGATCAGAGCAGACGGCATGCCATCTGTACTGGACAGGTTGATGGTCACTTCCAAAAGCGTTCCGACCAATGCCGTATTTGCCGATAGACTGCGCCTTGCACACAGGCCAGCCAACCCACTATGTTGCTGAAGCAGTAGAAACAACAAAAGAAAAAAGAAGCCACGGCCAGTCATAACAAGTTCCCCTCGATTGCATCTTAGGCAATTTCTTCTTTTTTTGACCCTGCCAAAAAAAAGCGGTTCCCGAAATAACAGGCCGATGGCGCACTATCATAAAGATTCCTAATATCTTGGCGGGGGCTGACGCCCACAACCTATTTTTGTCCACGGAAAGCACGGAAAGCACGGAAAATTTTCGTGCCTTTTCGTGTGGTTCGTTGTTAAAAACCTTTTTGGACGCAGTCTGCCTACTCCTGTGCGCAGGCATAGGGACAGACCAGTACGCAGGGTTCACAGGCCACGGGACGATACTTTTTGATTGGATCGTGCTTCTTCAGAGCTGCCGCCAGCTGTTCGGCGTCAATATCGCCTTCGGGTGCTTCATCCAGTTTAGACCCGAGGAATTTGAAACCACTGTCGCCAACCAGCGCGTAGCGTTTGCTCCAGTCGCAGCGATTGTTGTCGATGCGATTGTACTCGTAAGTCAGCCCCTCACACTGGAAACGCAGGACTTCAGCACCGATGGCAGCCGTCGGGCAGGCTTTGACGCAGAGGTTGTCACAACTCTTGCAGAGTTCAGCTGTGGCATCTTGCAAAGCGTCAGGCGTCAGCACGGCATCCGTGACGATAGCGATAAAGCGCTGGCGAATGCCAAAATCGCGAGTGACCACGCGTCCAGCGCGGCTAAGAATGCCCAGCCCGGCGGCCACGGCGGCAAAGCGATTGCTGAACTGGTCTTCGATAAAGCCGCGCGGGCTGGCGATGGCACTGCCCAAGCCCATCAGATCAGCCGTCATGGCTGCCTGATAGCCTAGCTGCCTTAACTTCTGCACGATCTTCGAGGCCATCAGGGCACCCTGCCAACGGGTGACATAGCTCTGGAAAGCGTAAGGTCCCACCGCCTCTGCCGGAGGCTTGGTAGCAAATTCCACGACCTTCTTGTGGTAGCGCAGGCCGATAACCAGCACCGACTTGGCATTCGGTATGTAATCCGCTGCCGTCAATACCTTCAGTGGCACTTCACTGACCTGAGGTTCCCACTCTCTAAAGGGATGCGCCTTGTCCACGGCCTTGAGGCTGATCTGTCCGTCATAGAACGGTTTGAGCTGATCTGCAATCGACGCGATGCGCTCCGCCGAGGCCACACCCACCAAGTCAGCTCCGACCGACTTCGCGTAGTCTTTCAGTTGACCGGTCAGGTCGGCACTACGCCGATACGCTGTCGGCAAGCGAAACTGCGATGCCGACGTTGCAGGCGCAAAGGGGCGTTCGGGAAATTTCTTGCGCGTAAAGACCGTGTTGAAACGCCAGGCCTTGCCAACTTCGGCACCGAAGAGCTTATCGCCAATCTGCCAGTTGACCGGTGCGAGCCCCATCGGATCGTAGTGTGAGGCACTCGAGGCGATGGTCATCAGCGAACGGAAGCCGTAGGACTCGATGTCACGAGTCAAATCATAGGCAACCGAGTCAATGTGATAATCCGCTCCGCTGCAGAATGCTGCCCGTGCGGCATCATCGCACGCGGCTCCGAGCGCCGGCGGCACCGAGCGCACCAGCGTAATGGCGCTTTCTGCACCCGGCAGCATTTCGGCAATGTCGATGCCTTGCTTTTTCAGGCTGGCAGCAGATTGCACGACCACGTACTCAATGTCTTTTTTGTAGCAGTCATTGATCAGCTTGTCCGTAACAGCTCGCGCCTCGATCGTCTCATCCCACTGTATCGCATAGCGGCGCATCGGCGACTTCGAGTAGTTCTTGTCAAAGCTACGCACGGTTCGCGGGACGCAGAACTTCAGGCACTGCCCCATCTCGCCAGACCGCACACCGTGTTTCTTCACGTTCTCGACAATCACGGCCTCGGTGACTTTCTCCGGAATCTCCAAATCGAGATCAAGGTCAAAGTGTTCTCCCCAGGCGCAGCGCCAGAGATTCTTGTTGGCGAAACGATACTCGTAGTCGCCAACGCGCAGCACTTTCTCGCCATCGAGTTCCTTGGACAGAGCCAGGCTCGGGCAGTGCTTACGGCAAAGCATGCACTTGTCACAAATCGTGCCCGGCGGGATCAGCGGGTCGGGTTCGATCTCCATGTCGGTAATGACGGTCACGAAGCGATTGCGCGCACCGTATTCGGGCGTCAGTGCCAAGCCGCTGTAGCCCATATCAGACAAACCGGTGACCACCGACATGTAGATATGGCTGACGTCCGGCGCAAAGACTGCCTTGAGATCCTTGTACTGATTGTAACGCCAGATATTGCTTGAACAAATCGGAACTGCACCATAGCCAAGCTCTTCGATCCGCGTTGCCAAGCGATAGGACAACTCGTCCAGCCGCGAGTTCATCAGATACTGCACCGAATAGGGACCGATCTTCTGCGGATGCTCTTCACCACCAAGCTCGATACACGCATCCGGATGGTGGATGCCCATCACAATCACCGTCTTCGCACCAGGGAACAGCCCCTGCGGACTCATCATCGGCGGCGCATGCTGACAGCGCTCGACATTGCCAAAACCAATTAGATCCGCGCCCAAACCATAGGCATAACTCTTGATCACTTCCTTGATATCCATCATGCTTTCGTCTCCTCAATTGTTACGCAGCTATCCCATATCGCGAATGTTTTTCATGAACGAGAAAAAGGTCGGCTAATTTGTCGGAAAATGCTCCAGCAGAGCCAGGGCGTTTTCATTCTCCCAATCCCATCGGGAAATGTGTTTTTTTAATGGACAGGGACACGATGGACGCAATGGACGTCATGGACACAAATGGACACGTTTTTATGGACAGAATGGACACGTGCAGCAGGTGACGTCC
>JAPXLT010000005.1:0-16618 GCA_033809415.1 Lentisphaeria bacterium | reverse complement strand
GTCCATTCGTCCATCAAACGGAAAGTCCATCGTGTCCATTCCGTCCATGATGTCCATTCTTGTCCATGTCCATGAAAATGAATGAAAACACCCTGCCAGCAGAGCCAAGTTCAAAACACAAGATAATAATATACAAGTTAACTGCTTTATCAAGTTACCACAATGCAAAAAAATGTCAAGAATTGTTCAAATAGTAATAGGTCTGTAGTGCGGTGTGCGGGTCAGACATGGTGGACAGTGTGGACAGGACAAGAACATCCCCTCGCACCCCACGACAGTCAGAATAATCACAACCGGGACGGTTGCGCTACTTTTTAAACCTGCGCCCCCTGCACCCGTTCCCCTGAATCCTGTATTACAGAGGCATTACCTCAAATACAAACAATCGTCCTGCAGCAATTCCTCATAATTGCCATCCGCCGGAAATGGAAATCTCATTTCCGGTAATATATCCGGTATTGTCTGAAGCCAAAAACGCTATCAGTTCAGCGCACTCTTCAGGGGTTCCGAATCGGTGCATGGGAATCTGTATTCGCAGATCCTCTGCAAAAGCTTTATTCTTCAACACCTCGGCATTGCGATCCGTTTCAATCACTCCCGGCAGAATTGTATTGACGGCAATCCCGTACGGGGCGTTTTCTCGTGCCGCAGTTCTGGCGATATTAAGGAGTGCGGCCTTGGCCGCACCGTAAATCGCCAGCCGCGAAGCGGGCTGAATCCCGTTGATGCTGCCGACAAAAATCACCCGCCCATTATTTTTCTTCCGCATCTCCGGCAGGATTTCACGTAACAGGATACAGGAACTTTCCACATTTGTGCGGAATATCCGGAGGAATTCCAGACTGTCGAAATTAGCCAGTCCGGTATAACTCTGCACTGACGCATTCAACACCAGGATATCAGGTATAATTTGCCTTTTTTTCAGAGCGTCAGCCAACGCCGAAACAGCATCCATATCACCGAAATCAGCAGTCAGATACTCTGCGCCATTGCCGGCTTCCGCAACTGCGGAACAGAGTTTTTCGCCAGCCATTACACCATGAAAAATCACTTTCGCACCGTTTTGAGCCAGTTTCAGCCCTGCCGCCCGACCAATTCCCCGGCTGGAACCTGTCACCAATGCGATTTTCCCGGATAAAACATTCATATGAAATAACCTTTTGTGTCAATGATCCCGAAAATGATGTATCCCGGAGGCAGTTTCCTCCGGGATACTCAATGCTAACTACATGCAGAATTTCAATACAGATAATAGAGGGCGAAGGTATCCTTGAGCTGATACATGCCATTATTTGGCAACCCCTTTCCTTTGTACAACGATGCCGAAATCCGGCGATTGGCCACCCAAGTGTTCTGATCCAAGGTCGCGACATGCCCGTCACCCATCACCGAATGCGTCTTTTTCTTGTGACGCAAGTGAACTTTGAAAACGTCGGTGAATCGCCCCATGCGGACATAGCAGTACTGGAGCATGCCCGGACAATTGATCGGAGCAGCAGCCCAACCGGCCGGAGGATTAGTATGAAGGCTGTCTACATAGAGCATCGTCTCTTGCGGATGCCAGATATCTGTCAGCAAATAGGTTTCATTGCCATTATATCCAGAACAATGCGCATAGACAAAGGTTGTATAGCTGGCCTGTGTCGGCGGCCAGGACGGGCACATGCAAAACTCCATCCTACTGATGTAGCCATTCTCGCGGAAAACTTGTGCCCAATTCTTGTTGCCAGCAGATATTCCAGCGATTCCTCTGCCGTCGTGATCGTCCGCATAGATGAAGTGGGTGACACCAACCTGCCGCAGATTACCGACACATTTGATGTCTTTAGCGCGCTGACGCGCTGCGCTCAATGCCGGCAGCAACATTGAGGCCAGGACGGCAATGATGGCGATGACGACCAGCAATTCTATTAAGGTAAAATTTTGTCTGTACTGTTTCATTGGATGCTCCTTTTTGTTTTAGAATGGATGATAATCATTGGTAGGAAACATTGGTTGATTTGTTTTTCACTCTGTTTTAACTCCAGTATTGCGACAGGCCTGCCTCTGTAACCGGTCAACGGGGAGGTTTCCAATCGCGAAATACTTTTTCCGCAGGTTTTCCGGCAATGGTAAAGCCAGTATCTCCTCCTTTTTTGTGAAACTGTGGCCGGTTCTGCTGCTCATCCCATTTCCACCAGAAAAAACCGCTCCACCACGGTTGCGGTGAAAATGCCAGGAACATTGACTGCATATAGGCGGCCTGAATCTCACCATCGTATTCCCCATGGTTGTGCCAGCAGTCACTGGGCACGACCTGGGCTCCCTCGACAGAACGACACCCGACCTCCGCCATGAAGATCGGCTTGCCAAGTTTTTCTGCGGCAGCAGAAAGATTTTTGACCAGCCCCTGCATGTATTCAGCAAGTTTTTCCGCTGATGTGCAGTCTGCATCGGCGCCGTAATAGTGACTGATCCCCAGCATGTCCAGCAGAGGATACCAGGAACGCATCCAATTCTGTTCCAATGCGTAATCCCACCATGCAGGAGTATTGTAAGTAAGCAGTCCGTGATAGACTTTGCGGATTTCTGCAAGCAGCGGCGGCCAGTATGATTCCTGCTTTTCCACACCGGTCATCTCACAGCCAACGCAGAACATTTCCACATTTTCCGCTTCAGCGATCCGGGCGTAATGCAGAAGAGCAAAAGTATAGTTGCGGAACCATTCCCCCCAGTAGTCGGTTCTGACCCCGGCGATCTGTTCTTGCCCGACAGGAAAATTGACTTTGCAGCGATGAGTGCTGTCGTGATGTTCCAAAATCGGTTTCAGCATGACGCGAATCCCGGCTTTATGGAACTGGCGGATTGCATCCTGCAGTTCGATGTCCGATGGAGTCAGTTCAAAATCCCGATACATCCGAGTAGATGCAAAGGTGTCCTGAAGGATTGTTGCCATCAACGCAACCGAATCTGCCCCTGATGCAATGATCTTGTTGATCTCTTGCTGTCCTGCTTCACTGGAATAATATCCGTTGCGCGCCATGAAGCCAAATGATACCCCTTTGAAAAACATGATTGTTACAACTCCTTTCGTGTCAGCGTTATTTTTCCAGTTGAAAACGATATTGACGTTCTGAGAAATATTTTTTACCGGGCGCCAGCGTATACAACCCGTACTGCCCCTGTTCCAAGCGCGTCCGCATCATATTGAATGCCCGCAGCTCTTCAGGTGAAGGCTTGCCACCGAGAGCCGACCAGGGAACTGTTACCTCCGTACGCCACCCTGACGCATGCGGTTGGACTATGAAGGTAAACGGAACAACGGCCAAAACGGCAACTGGCTTGCCGGGAGTCCTTGCCAACGGGGCTTGTTCCACGTAAACATGACCTTCTGCATCAACGATGCCATGAAGAACGGTATCAGCTTGCCCCCCCAGCTCCACAAAAAACTCTGTCCCATCTCCCTGCCACGGCTTGCCCCCGCGCCCTCCCTCGCAATCGAGAAGGCGTCCCGGCGGCTCCTCGCAGTCCCAATGCAGATAAAGATTCTGTGAATCGTATGCGGCCCGCACCTCTGTCTTGACTGGCGCCATGCTGATTTCAAACGGAGTCAGCGTTCCCAGGACAGGAATCGCGCTCCAGTCAGCAGGTTTCGTCGGAACCTGCATGATGTTCAATATTTTTGTCGAAAGCTCTACGTCCAATCGCTGCACTGGCTCCGCCGTGCTTCCGACCGGCAGCACATCGCTAGTTTCCAGCAGTTCGAGCGTGAAAGTCCGATCCGGCGTGATATTTTCGAAATGCAGTGTTAGCCACATCCGGCCGTTCCAGCCTGACGGTGCTCCGAGGCTATTCAGATCAATCCAGCATTCCTTCTGCGCAAACTCCTTGTCCAACAAGGCTTGATTCAGCAGATAGATGCCATCAGGGCGAGCTTTTTTCCCCCATTGATCCGGCAAAGTGCTGGTACGCTTTTCACTTTGCAGGCCGAACCCGGCAGCAATGCGCTGCCATTCTCCCGCTGCGGTTTCAAAATCCAGCACCAGCCCGCCGAAGTTTTGTATTCCGGGGCGTACGGCATTGCGTCCTGGTTGAAATCCATAGAGATTGTGATATTGAAATCCGTTTATTAAACGAACTTTAAGGTAGCGTTTTGCCTTGATCTCGAATGCTGCGGAAGCGCGGTTGAAATGGCTTTCGTAGTGACGGATACTGCCGGCAAAGAGACGCAGTTGTTCTGCTTCCGCCGCAGCGGTACCGGCTCCTTCGGAAATATCAGTGCCAGCAGTCAACACCTTGATATTCCGGATCGTGCGATTCACAGGAGTGCTGTAGGTTTTAGACGGCAGTGGTTTCAGCAACGGCAACAGCTGAAATGGCTTGCTCATTCCCTGAAGCGTGATCTTGCGGCACAGCTTGCCGGAAATGATCTCGTATTCTCCATCGACGGCAGTGTCGGGAAGCTCCAGTTGGAAGGAACCGACTTTCGATAGAACCATACAGCCTGCGTGCCGTATCTCCACAACAGCATCTTGCGGGGTCACCGATACGACAAGGCGCCGCTCCGTAAGCTGCACATCCAAAGTTGAGGCAACGGGAATCTCGCCAGGACGCAGGGAAAGTTGAATCCGGCTCTCACCTTTGCCAACAAGCACCACCGCCATGGGCAGCCCCCCATCGCAACAAATCCGAGCCTGAACCGCTTGCCCATTAAGTTGCACCGCAGAAGGAACCTTCCCCTCCGGCAGGAGCAGGCCGATTTCAGCGCTGTTGTACTCATTATTGACTACAATCATATCGGAAGCCGCTTCCACCGTGATCCCAGGCTGCCCGGAAAGGCGATAGTGGGAAGGCTCATCCTCGATACTCATTACAACAGCAGGGAGCTGCGTCAGCATCAACACCTTCCCTTCTCCGGGCGCAAATTCTATTTGCTGGCTGAATTGCTCTGCATATGGGAATTTGCCCAGATATTGCACCGATACGGCCCGATCCGCAATCCAGCCAGTCTCCCGATACGCTTTCGCGATCTGCGGTTCGGATAACTTCGAATGGAATTTTTGCGCATCCTTGATATGGTACAGCCAGGCGTAAATCGGTTTTCCGGAATCTGTCAAGCCCAAAGGAGCAATTTCCACAGAGACTTTTTTCTCCGCCTTTTCCTCTCCGTGATACTGCATATACAGCCAACCATTGGTTCCCTGATTCAAGGCCATGCACTCTAAAGTCTCTTTTTCATCAAAACGCCAATCGGGTGTTACTCCCGCCTCGGTGATTTGCGCCTGTCGTATCTCGTACCGGGCAGCGATATACGGCAGGTCTTCAGCCTTGAAATGCCGACTGAGGTAACTGGGCATGACTCCGATCCCTACCAAATAATTCTTGAATGCATGATCCACCTGAGGCAGCCAATAGATATAGACGCCATAACGCAAGGGGTCCCGGTAGGAATACAATTTGAATTTCCACATGAGCACTGCGCCACGACGCCAGTCCGTTGTCAAAGTGCCACCGAAGCTTTCCAAAAAGCCGAGGTCCCCCAAGGGATTTTCGGAATGGTTGAAAAAGACCACCCGGTTCGGATTCCCTTTCTGGATTCCTTTCCGTACCGTGTCATAAAAGGCCGTCTGTCCCAGCGGATCATCAATACGCATCGTCTCCCAGTCTTTGGCATATACGCCGGATTTTCCTCCGTCAAGATACCATCCGTCCTGCTCGTAGAAATCAACCGCCCGGATCACCTGCTTTGCCGCCTCGTCCCGGGACTCTTTGATGCCCCAGAAACGCAGATAGTTTACATTGACACCGGGGAACCAGGAGGCATTGGCGCCATTGCGAAGCTTTTTCACAAACCATTCGGGATGGTTCTTCACCGGCGTGCTCCAAGGGAACGCGCTCCAGAACCAAGTGTAATATCCGACCTTGAAACGGGGGTCCGATGCACGAAACATTTTTATTTTTTCCTGTAGTTCCTCAGGTGTTTGCCGATTGCCGAACCATCCCCTGATTTCGCCCTGAGTCAACAGATCGCCCCATATCCCGTCCAGATCATAGAGCGTCGGTTCATAAAGTGTCCCGCGATGCGAAAAAGCGCCTGCATAGTTTTTCATCAGGCGTTGCATGCTTCCCGGATAGGTGCCATCCCAACCGAAACTGATAATGGCCCGGATATCCCGCAGCCATGCCGGACGCTTGATCTGCGAACGAAAAGCCGAAACTTCAGGCAGAGCCTGATATTCCTCGAATGCCTTCAGCAACCTGCCGCTAGTAAAGGCAAAGCGGGTTTCATAACTTTGTTCCTTTCCGTCCGCAGGAACAAATGTTGCGGCGGTCAGCAACCAGCCATTGGCACGGAAGACCTGTAGATTATCCTCCTCTGTCCCTAGGTCCATATAGGTAAATTGGTCATTGAAGCGGTACCGGGTATGCCAAAGGGTCAGACGCTCTTTATCGTTTTCAAAGGCAATGGTCGGAATATTGGTCATCGCACGATCCATCAGCACCTCGGAAGCTGACATCCGGAACATCTCCGCCGCCAAGGCGGAGGCGGGCATTTCGTAGAATCCATGATTCCGGAAGGATTGCGCCAGAATGACTTCTGTTGCCATCCGCAAAAACATGCGTTCTTTCATGGACTGATTGACAAGCGTGACCTTTTCTATCAGTGCATTTCCCTGAACTTGCCACGTGCGCCGCACCTCCAGTCCAGGCAAGCCCGGATTGCTGGTAATGACCGTGACCTGTGAATCTTCTGCGTGAATAGACTGGACGACGTCCTTATTTCCAAAAACCACAGTATCCTTGGTCCGGCTCTGCAGCGTATATTGAGGTGTCAGCCGTTCCACAATCAGCCTGCCGCCGCAGAAAACACCATTTATGACACCATTTTTCCGTGAAATCCACAACTGCAAATCATTTTTCTTCAGTTCGACATAATGTTCTACCGTCCGCAGCGGCATAGGTGCCCCGGTGTCATAATTGCTCTCTGCGGCTTTGGCAATTTCATCAGGAGTAGGAGGATGTCCGAAAAAAGAGATTTCGGAAAGGTACACTGAAAAATCCGAACGGGGTCTTGCAGCCTGAATCCGAAAATAACGCCCGATCATTTTTCTGTCATCGCCGACATATTTGTTCTTCACAATACGCGCCTGCGTACCTTCAGCTTCATTCTTGATTGCCCCGGAAGGACGCCATTCCTTGCCGTCATAACTGCTGCAAATAGTCAATTCTGAATAGTTGTGCGAAGGAGCGGCATTACTGGAAACGACAATTTCATCAATAGTGAATCGCCCACCCAGATCGAAGACAATGTCGGGATTTTCCGTATACTGCCGGAAATGCACATTTTCCGTCAGGTCCCCGTCAGTTAATACCGTATTGTCTTTTTCTCCTGAAGACGGAGGATTGTTATGGAAGTAATTCATGACCTTGATCGGCATGGCCGCTTTTTCGTCCACTTTGGGAAGCAGCCTGAAATCCGCGATCTCCAGAAATTTTCCTGCCGTATCCATGGCGTCGAACGGGGTGATCCGTATGGAGGAGAGTTCCCCGAAGATAACTGAAGTGTCGCGTCTCCCGGAAAAAGATGAAACATCCAGCGGAATGCTGACCTGGTTCCATTGAGAAGTCGGGACGGTAAAGCGACCATGAACCATCCCTGGTTTGCAGAAAAGCATAATGGAGAAAGAAATCTTGCCTGAAGTGATGTTGTGGCGAATGGAAAACTCGATCAAACGAAAGTCTTCCAAGTTCACCGGCTTCGCCAAAGTACCGACAGCGCCTTGATACGCTCCATCGGAGGAAGCCTCAATTCGCGCACCCCGAGTTTGATTTGGCAGAGAGATTTCAGAGACCGTCGGGGCACTGGGAGCCTTGGCCTGGTACCCGCTCCACTGAATATCCAGTGCGGATATTTCAGTTGCAGTAAGAACTAACAAGGTACATAGCAAAGAGAGAAAACGGAAGTGAACAAGTAATTTCATTTTTATCTCCAAATGGCTTGCTCTGTTTGTTTCAATCTAAATATGGTCTTAACAAAACAGGAATGCAAGTTGTTTTTAAGTGTTTAATAGGAATAAAAAAAAATAATCATTGCCATTTTTAGCTTGGAATTTGCGAGAAAGCGCATACTTCTATAGGATAAAGGCAAATAATTAAAAGGGATAACAAAGAAACTATGATACAGGATAACAGTCAATCATACAGAAAAAACAATCGGCTTGGATATTGTTTCAGATTTTCTTGGCGTGGACTAGCGTCCACAACCTATTTTTTAACCACGAACCACACGAAAAGCCACGAAAATTCTAAAAATCTTCGTAATCTGCGGATGAAATTTTTGCTTACGCTTCCATAGATTTCAAAATTCCTTTAAAATATCCAATAGCAAAGATTCGTCCCAATGCCGCATATCCGGGTTCATTATTGTTTTCCCCGCACATTGTCGGCGCATGATCCGGGCGAAGCAGAACATCCATTTTCAATTCCTCGAGCAGTTTGATGCGCGCTGCCAAGTCTGTTGGGCCGTTGTCATGAAACGTCTCCATGAATCCACCGGGTATAGGCTGGTTGTCCCGCATGTGGACGAAATGGATTTTTTCTTTCCATTCACGAATCAGCGCCATATCATCTTCTCCCATTGCACGGAATGTCGCTGCACAAAAAGTGACCCCGGCATTCGGACTGTTCGCCAGCCCCAGCATTCGGCGATATGCAGAAGCCGAGGTGAAGATTCGCGGGTAGCCTTTCAATTCCGGAGTCGGCGGATCATCGGGATGCAAACACATGATCACCCCGGCTTTCTCGGCGGCTGGAAGCACGGCTTTCAGGAAATAAGCATAATTATCCCAGAGTTTTTCATGACTAAACTTCAAGGGTTCTTCCGGCACATCATCACGAGACCAGCGGCTTGTAAGAGCTCCGCCACGATACGGAATATCGGTTCGGGAACGGAACCAGCCAACGCCGGCCATAAAATTGTAGCAAAGAATATGGATGCCGAGTTGCCCCATATTCTGAAGCATCACCCGGTATTTTTCAAGGTCTTCATCTCGTCCGGGCAGTCCCAGTTTGATTCGGGACATATCAAACTGATCGCCTTCCAAAGCCGCAATTTCAAAACCGGCTTCCCGGAATCCCCGCTGGGCGTCAGACATGGATTTCAGATCAAATGGATCATAAACAGGGTTGATCCGGCAAACCGCATTGCAAATTCCCGCTTGTGCCGCCAGCTCCCAACGATGATCCGGCAACGGTGGTAAAAACATTCCAAGTCTGATCATTACCAATCTCCTTTATCGAATTCATCCCAAATCAGAAAATTGCCGTGTGTTCTTTTTAATATTGATGTTTTCAAATCGTAATACAAGATAATTATGAATTTTTCTTCGGAATAATAAAAATAATAATTAGCGTTTACAGCTTGACTTTTGAGCAAAGTGTATATTATTATTCAGAACAAGGGCAAATAATTAAAAGGGATAATAAAAGATTTCGATGCAGGCTAACAATCAATCACAAAGAAAAAAAATAACCGGCGCGGATGTTGCCAAAGCGGCGGGATGTTCTCAATCAAGTGTCTCCAAAGTAATGAACAACCATCCGAATGTTTCAGAATTTCTTCGCCGCAATGTCCTGGAACAGGCTCGGCGACTAAATTACGATATAAGATACGGAAAACTTCAGCGACTTGCGATCATCCTTCCTGCACCATGGCGCTTCAGGTTGGACGGTTATGTCGCTTCTTTACTGAATGCGATGATTTATGTATTGCATCGGCGTGGCATTCGCATGGAAATTGTGCAGGAAGATGATTTGGATGTATTATTGAGCCGGGTTATTGACGGTGGAATCAGCATCTCATGGGAACCGGAATTAACAGCAAAATGGTTTGACAATTTTCAGCTTCCGCTTGTCCGCATCAATGCAAATCCGACTCTTTACAGACGAGACAATCTACTGGCTCATGTCAATATGGACGGGAAAAAATCAATGCGGAACCTTCTGGATAAATTTTATTCATTGGGGCATCGCCGCATTTTCCTTCTGGCTCCGGATCCCATGGAAATTGAGCAGTGGCGTACTCGGTATCAAGGTTTTTATGAATACCTGAAATCCCGCCACATCCAGAATCCGGAACGGAACTGCATCTTCAATATGCGTGAAAATTCATTTGAGCAAAATCTTTCCCTGTTGAAACAAGCAGTATCCAGCGGTGCGACTGCACTGGTTGCAGTGGATGAAGGTGCTGCCAGAAATGCTCTCTCGCTAATTGAAAGGCTTAAATTGAATGTGCCGAAACGAATCAGTGTCGTAAGCTGGGAGCAAAAGGATATTCTTCCGTATTGCGATCCGCCAATTACAGGAATGGCCATGGATTACACACAACTGAGCGAGGCAGCTGTTGATTTGCTTGCCGCGTTTTGTCGCGGGGAAAAAGTTTCCGACATTTATTTCCCTTTCCGTCTGATTGAGCGTGAGAGTGTTGCTCCGGTATATCGAAAAAAAACAAAAGGGAAATTAACCGAACGAATTCTTGCATTATTGGCAAACGGCCCGGAAACCCGTGTTCGTATTGCCTCTGCTTTGGAAGTAAAACCATACTGCGGCTACTTCAATCGGACAATTACAGATCTTTTGAATGCGGAACTAATCGTCTATAAACAGAAAGAAGGTTCTGGTCGGACACGCCTTTTAGCTCTTCCTGAAAAATAAAATTTTTCGTGCCTTTCGTGGTTAAAAACGCACCTGCCCCCTGCCCCCTGCCCCCTGCCCCCTGCCCCCGCACCCTTACCTATTTTTTCCGCAGTAGGACTGTGCGCGCTGCCGGATGTGAGAGGCGTCGGTCCAGTTCGAGGATATCGGGGTATTTTTCTGCGGGGATGATTTCGCTTCCGAGGTCGGCTTCCATCAGGTAGCGCAATTCATTCTGCGACTGGGTTTTCAGGCGTTTGATCGAAACGGTTCCGTTCTTTTTAGGGGAAGTCCATGTGAAGTCTTCGGGGCAGAGTTCAATAATCCGGAAATCGCTGGGCAGCCTGATGGCAATTTCGAGTCGGCGGGTGTTTCTGTCGCTCCAGTACAGGGCTTCTTGCCGCTGGTCTCCCCAGAGCCGCAGCAGCCTGGCAAAGGTCTCCGGAAATTCAAAGTGGCAGTAGTTGTCCGACGTCACCGCAAAATCTTCGACAAGGGCAGTATATCGCACGGAACCTGGATAAACCTCAAATTCAGTTTTCAAATCGATGATCGAGGAAGCCGACTGCGAAAGGTCGGCGAGCATGGACTGATAGTGGCGCCGACGCTCCTCCGGCGTTTGTTCAGAATAGAACTTATTGAGCTGGGCATAATGTTCCCCCTGGTAAAGATTTCGGAAGGCGATCTGCGCGGCGCCATCAGGCCGCATATCAATCGTAATCAGTTTATCGACTAGGCTTTGCGCTTCCGACGGCAGTTCTATGCGGAAAAAGCGGTTTCTGGCGGGGCTGCACGCCAAACGCCCATGGAAACGGCTGCTTCCCAGGCGTGAATACTGATCCTGGTCATTGAACCAGACGTCACCCTGCTTCGTCTTGACACGTACCAGCATCTCCCGGAAAAAATAGCTCGAGGGATGTTTTTCCCAGAACTTCTGCAAGTTTTTCTCCTGCGGTGCATCGGCGACCAGGAGCAGTTCCGGCTGATAGCCCAGTTCCTGCAGGATGGAATAATACAGGGCGGCGCGGTCTGCGGAATGGCCATAGCCTTCAGTGTATGTCTTTTCGGCTGGCGACAGGCAATAACGCGGTAGTTCCGTATAATACGGGCCAGCAGTTCGCACGGCTCGTTCAATGTGATTGCGCAAGGCAAGCAACTGACGCTCCGGAGGCATCGCCCGGATGGCTTCAATCAGCTTCATGACCTCACGCCCATTCTGGCTGGCAAACTCGAGAGAACGGATCATCTGCTGGCAGTATTGCTCCCAGTCGCCTGACGAGACAACGACCATCGGCAGGAAAGCGTAGGCGGGGGGCAGATTCTTTTCCCGGGTCAACGCAGGTTGTTTTTCGCTGAACCAAAGATGGATTACCCGGCCATCGACTGCCTTCTTCTGATATTGAATCACGTTGCCAGAAGTCCTTTTCTTGAAATTCAGGCAGCCATTCTGGAAGACCTTATAGTCCAGCACCAAGTTTTCCGGACAGTCGATGCTCAATTCCCGTCTTTCGATCGGATCATTGCTTTGAAATGCCAGCATCAGATGAAAAAATGAATTGGCACGTGCCGATTGAGTAACCTGATACTCGATGATGCTGCCGACCTGCACGCCTGGCAGGCTGGCAACCAGCGTTTTCCCGGCAGGATAACGAGGCGCGGAGGCGACCCAGGGCGCATCCATCAGATTGATTTCCGCATCGCTGATTTTCTGCTCCTGCTCCCCATTGCGGACGATGGCATAATCGAGCTTGACTTCCTGCCAGACCGGGTTGAAATCCCATTTCAGCTCGGCATTGTCTTTCATCCCCTTGTAGGTAAGGATTTTCTTGCGGACTTTCTGCACCATCGTCCAATTATTTGCATCCGCCAGCTTGAAAGAGCGCTGATCCAACAGGATATGGCTCTCAGCTGTAGCAACAGCGGCTTTTTGCGTCACAGGTTTTTCAGCCACTGCAACATTTTTCTGATGTCCCAAGATCAGTTGCTTGCGTCCATCGGCTTCAATGCTGCGCAAAGCCACTTTCAATGTCTGATACTCCGCCGGGGAAAATTCCACAGTGCGGATCGAGAATTCGCTGTTCAGCGAAAGTGTTCCGGCGAGGAATTGCAGCTGACGCGACCAGTGCATGCAGGGGTTGTCAATGGTCGTGAATTCCGGCATGGAAAGGACTTTGTTCCATTCTGCGGCAAGCTCGATTTTAACTTCCTCGATGACTCCACAAGTCAGCGAAGTCGTAAATGGGAAACGGCGTTTTTCCAGGCCAGCCTCACCAAGAACGAAGTTAACATAGCCCAAACCTGCGCTGAGGCGCGGGATTTTCAGCATGGCGGTTTGTTTGTTGCGGATCATGACGTTGGGTGCCGTGAAGCTAAGATGAAATTCGAGCGGCAAGCTGGTATCCTGCAAGTCTGCCGGCAGGATATCAAAGCGAACCAATCGGGCACCCGGGATGATTCCCTTGAGCACTGCCTCGAAAAACTCCTGTCTCTGATCCGGAGTTCTGCGCAAGAGCATTCCGCGATATGCGTTGTCGTTGATCCCTTCCATGACGACCTGGCTGATGCAGGTCAAATTTCCCTCCGCAGTAATTTTGCCCGAGGTTTTGATTTTGCCGAGGTTCTGATTATATGGTATGATATCGGAAGTGCGCAATACATCGCCTTCCGGACGGGCAACTAGATAACTGCGGTTACACAAATATGCCGGCAATAGGTCCCGCGTGTTTTCATCAGTGGGGTCCATCAACTGATAGCTTTTGTCCGGTTTTAGGACAGCGACAATGGCGTGGTTGAAGAAGGGTTGCGGCACCTCCGGGTCTTTCTTGGCGCCGGCATGGATCAGCACCGGGAACGCCTCGAGTCCGGCCAGCCGCAGCATGACGGTCAGCAAAGCCGCCTTGTCGCGGCAGACGCCATGCCGGTTGGCAAAAGTGATGCTGACGTCATGGGGTTCGTAGCCAGGCGCCTCGGTTTCCAAAGTCACCCCCATGTAACGGATTTCCTGGGAGACAAATCGGAAGATGGCACGGATTTTTTCCTCATGCCCAGCTTTGCCCTTAATCAGTTCATTGACCTTGATTTTCATGTCATTGGTAGCGTCAAAGTGCGGTACGCTGATGTTCCAGTACCAGCGGGAAATGTCCTGCCAGGAATCGAAGGTACTGACCAGCAGACGCTGCGTCACCGTATACAGCGGCGGCATGGCGGGTTCCGGGAAAGCCTGCGGCACGTTCTTTGCTTCCCAACGGTAAAGAATACGGCCATTTTCTGTTTTCGGCTTGCTGCCGACCACGGTGCCGGGTACTTCATCTTTAAGGATGATATTGCGCAGCGGAAGTTCAGCAGGGGCATTGATCTCAAGGACATAGCGAAGGATGGGGCTGGAATATTCGAACGTCTGGAAATCGCTGAAACTGTCCGGGACTCTGGGTTTGAAAGTAGTTCGCCGGGTAAGAGCGCGTATCAGGTCCCCGACTTCCAGTTCCGCCAGGGAGACCTGAATGATTTTGTTGTTTGGATCATAGATATTGGACCCCATCTGGGAACGGTCGATCATCTCTTGAGACTGCCGGGCCAGATCGACTTCACGGACGCTGCCGTCGGCCTTGATAATCTTCACAAAAATAAATTCTGCCTTTGAATAACTGGCATTGTAGTACATCGTCATGACGCGGTTGTTCTGCTTCCCTTTTTCTGTCAGGATTTTACTGCCCCAGTCATCCCAGGTGACTGACGTGCCGTCTTTTTCATAAGTCGTCAGCACATAATCATCAACGAGGACATCATCTGCGTCAGGATACTCCGCCAAGGTCACCGCCGCCGCTGCTCGCTGCAGTTCTCTTGCATCCAGAAAACCAGTGGCGGTTTGTGCCCAGGCCACCGAAACAATCAAACAAAATAACAGAGAAATCTTCAAAAGACGCATGATTGACTCCTTATAACATAGGTTTACACAGCAGAATTGGGATAATATAAATCATTCTAGCCGCAAAGTCCCCTCGCTGCGTCAATTTGAGCTTATATTAAAAACCGTTTACTTGAATTTTCACACCTCGAAACGATCATGGAGGAAAGCTGATGGAGAACAAAGAACGTTTACGCTGGTTTCACGAAAGCCGTTTTGGGATTTACATTCATTACGGGCTGTATTCCTTGCTGGAACACGGGGAGTGGAGCATGTACTCGGAACGCATCCCCCCAAAGGAATATGCACGTCTCGCCGAACGTTTTCTGCCACGACCCGGCTGCGCAGATCAATGGGCTGACACAGTCGCCCGCGCAGGCGCAAAATATGCAGTGCTGACCGCACGGCATCATGAGGGATTCTGCCTCTTCGACAGCAAATTTTCAAAATTCAGCACGACACAAACTGCCGCCGGACGCGATCTGGTCGCTGAATATGTGACTGCAATGCGCCGCGCCGGCTTGAAAGTCGGCCTGTATTATTCACTGCTTGACTGGCGTTTCCCTGGGTATTTTGAACCTGAAAAGTTTCCCGAATCGAAGGATGCGCTGCTCGAACAGGTGCATGGACAGGTGCGCGAGCTCATGAGCAATTACGGCACGATTGACTTGTTGGAATATGACGGCGGCTGGGATGCCAAAGCGAAGACAGGCCGCGATTCCTGGGTTGCCTTCTGGCGTTCGCGTGAGTTGAATGCGATGGTGCGTTCCTTGCAGCCGCAGATCATCATCAACAACCGTTCCGGCACCGATGAGGATATTGACACTCCCGAGCAAAAGGTCAAGGCTTCAACATCGGGTCGCTGCTGGGAAACCTGCATGACGATTGGGGATTCTGTAGGCTGGGGCTATCTCCGCCATAATCCGAATTTCAAGACGGTTCCCCAGCTGCTGCAGAACCTCTGCATAGCCGCTCAGGGAGAAGGCAATCTGCTGCTGAACGTCGGACCTGAACCCGATGGCAGAATCCGTCCCGAAGAGCAGCAACGACTGCTGGCCATCGGCGCCTGGCTTAAAGAGAATGGCGAGTCCATCCGTTCCTCGCAGCGTTGTGAATTGATCGGCAGTTCCGTTGTTGGTGAAGTCGATCTGAATCTGCAAGGTGGTTGGACACGAAGGGACAATGTCGGATACTGGCAGATTTTCCGCTGGCCGGGAAGTGTAGCAACCCAGGTACTAGTGGATACCCCGGTGCGTAAAGTCACTCTGCTCGCCACCGGCGAAGAATTTCCCTTCAAGCAGAACCCGGACACCGGAAAGCTCACGATTTTCAATCTCCCGGTAAATCCGCCCTCCCCTTATGTCAATGTCCTCCGAGTGGAATTCAGCGAATGCCCCAAACGCAAGCCAGAACCCGATCTGGCAGCATGGCTTGAATAGGGGGCAGGGGGCAGGGGGCAGGGGGCAGGGGGCAGGGTGCGGGGTGTGTTCGTCTCCTGTCCACAATGTCCACAACGTCTACCACATTTGACATATACGGGTTGCGTGCTCATCCGTCAAAGCAGCAACCCTTATAAAATTTTTCGTAATACTATCGTCCAACTTCTTCTTTTTTGTGCAAGAACTTCAAAAACCAGATTCGCAAGTTGCTGACCTTGAGGCTCTTTCTCATTTTTGAGAAGATTTTTGAACTTTTTGAGTTTCGATCTGACCGATCATTCGCCCATGTGGGTTGCAGGCGTCAGCCCGCCCCAAGCCTTTCCATGCGGCTCGCGGTCAAGCTTCTCCAGTCTCGGAGAGACGGCACCATGAGTAACCCCAGGTGAAGCTGTGCGGAGCACTGCGGAACCTGGGGTCGGAACCCACCCAAAACCATTACGCCGCATCGAGGCGGCGCTGTCACAGCTTGGATGTGTAGCGGCAAATGAAGACGCACAAGCCAACGTTTTCCCATTGCTTCCAGCGCGCATTGTTGGCGCATTGTTGGCGCTGGTTCATGTGCCGCCTCTCCGAGGCTTTGGTGGTGGTGGGATGCCATGCCCCA
>JAPXLT010000004.1:0-40992 GCA_033809415.1 Lentisphaeria bacterium | reverse complement strand
AAAAAAGAAGATTTTGGGCGATAGTAGCACGAAAATTTTCTATAGGGTTGCTGCTTTGACGGATGGAATGGCCCGCGAATTTGTGATCTGGTCTATTGTTTTCTCCGACTGATCAGTCGGATCGGACGGATCGGTCGGATCGGTCAGATCGGTCGGATCAGTCAGATCGGTCGGATCGGTCGGATCGGACGGAGAAAAAAGACAGGAATTAGCGGTACCTTAAAAGAGTTGCGTGTCAATGACTTGGAGATTGCTTTCCAGAAAAATCTTTCTGAAAAAACAAGAAGTCGAGTGATAGTAGTATAAGAAGTCATGCAGAAACATGGAAAATCATACAAAATCATACAATTCCTAATCCTGGAAATCGGCGTCCATCTGCGTAATCTGCGGATGAAAAGCGCTCGGAACCCTTTTTGGACACTGTCTAAATATTAAAGCGAATGCTGGCTTTTAAACATTGGGGGTGGGCACCAGCTCATCCCTCTCCACTTGGAAAAGGAGACCCGTTAAAATGATGATTTTATCCAAGTCCAAGATGCTTTTAACGTTGGCCATCGGATTTTTTTCTCTTTTTCCGCCGCTGTCAGCTGCACCTCTGCAAGCCCCAAAATGGAGCACGCCTCCGCTGTTAGACGGTAAACTGGATGACGCGGTTTGGGAGTCAGCGCTCAAATTCGACCAATTCATCCTCGTGGGGACAGATCGCCTGGGACTTCCGACAACAGCCCTTCTTGCGTATGACGAAAGCAGCGTCTATGTCGGGATGCATTGCAAAATGCCGCCGGGGACAACACTGGAAGTTCCACCACCACGGCCTGATGCCACGGTCTTTGCAGATGAATGCGTAGAGGTTATGATCGATGCCAATCGAACCGGCGACCGATATTTCCATTTTGTCCTCAATGCCGGCGGCATGTTGTTCGACAGCCAGCGTGTCGAGGGTGGGCATGTGGGAATCCACGCATGGAACAGCGATGCCGAGGGGGCATCCTTCAGGGGCGGCGACTATTGGAGCTGTGAATTGAAAATTCCCATGCACTCGCTGGACCTTCAGAGTTCCGGCACAACCTGGGGATTCAATTTCGCACGGACCGGAAAGAACATGGCCAACGAGGCAAGCGTGCTGCCACTCGGCGCATATCACAACGCGGGTGCCTTTCTGGCAGTCGACGGCTTTGACTTGGATTACTCAAAATATGCCTGGACCTTTGCATGTCCGGAAATTGCCGCAGCCAAGCAAGATGGGGTTTTGCTTTTGAACATCACGGTACCGGTCAGCAATTTACTGGACCGGCAGGCAGGTACATTGCTGGAAGTCACTTTGTGCGGCGAGGACTCGGACGAGGCTGCCAGCGTATCCTGTCCAATCCAGCTTGAAGCGTATGAAACCCGGGTCTTCCCCATACAGGGAATAACACTCACCCACCCCGGAAAATTCCACTGCACGGTATCGATACGCGACAGCTTCAACCGACGACTTTACAAACGACAGACCTGGCAGCAAACTATCAATGCCGCAGCATTTACGATAACATTGCTTGAACCGGCCTATCGGAACGCCATCTTCGCAAGCCAGAAACTTGAAGATGTCGTATACACAATCAAGAGCACACTCCCCGCCGAAACGCTGCACACCGCCCAAGTCATCACCGGCATCAGGGATGCATCCGGAAAAATCCTGTGCAGCTCCGCAGCAACGTTTCCAAGCCGTGTCACCTTCAAGGCAGCGCCGCTGCCTGACGGAGCACTGACGATTTTCATCGACGGCGGAGCATTGGGAAAAGCTGAATGCCCATTGCGTAAATTGCCGTTCCGCGAAGGTGAAGTCTGGCGCGATAAACATGGCATCTGGCATGTGGAGGAAACCCCTTTTTGGATCATTCTTAGCTGGGGAGGAAATTTCGACATACCAGGCATCAATGTCAAAATATCGCATTCTGCCCCACCCCATGTCCTGAGAGTTGCACACGGAGTGGCATTCAGTGATTTTCGTGCGCGTGTCGATATGCGAAAAACGTTTCTGACTACCGATGAACTGAACTACACCCGAAAAGTAGCGGAGAAAATGCTTCAAACTGAAAATCTCTTCGGATATTTCCTGGCCGATGAACCTGCTGGAAGAAGAGAGGCACCCGAGGCATTGCGGGCGGTTGCGAATATCCTGCGGGAAGTCGATCCCTATCACCCGATTTTCATCTCCAACAATTCCATTTCCGGGATGCACAGCTATGCTGACGCGGCGGAATTGAATTTCATCAACAGCTTCCCGGCACCGCTCAAGACAGTGCCGCGCAATAATTTTGGCCGCATCGTCGTATTCATGCGCGAGGCGTTGGCAGCCAACCGCAACCGTCTAAGCGGACAAAGCATTGCGCATTGTGCGCAGGGATTCAATTACGGGGACCTCGGCGCACAGTCAAAAGTGCCGACCTGGGACGAATTCCGCACACAGCATATCCTCGCGCTGGCCATGGGAATCAACTTCACCTCATTTTACAGCGAAAAGAAAGCCGCGCATTACCCGGAAGTCACCGTCTCACATTGCGAATTCGCGAAAGAAGTCAACATCTTGATTCCGGCACTGCTGACCAATGACATGGATGAAGCCCAATGCTCAAACCCAACCATTGCGTTGCGAGTCAAGAAAGTCGATGGTGAATTCTGGATTTTCGCCGCTTCCACAGTACTCGAACCGCAGAACGCGGAATTCACCATTGTCGGCCTGGGAAACCGCGAGCTGCGCACCTTGCGCGAACCCGGACGGACACTGCGTGCGGCAAATGGCAGTTTCAGCGATGGATTCAACAACTACGACGCCAGAGTTTACACAACCGACATGCGGGACTTAGGTTTGCGTAGCAATGACGAGGTGGAAAAAGAAATCGCCGCGCGCAACGATGCACGACGCAAGCCCGGCAACCTCGCCTACCAGCAATGCGAATACGACACGCTGTCAGCCAGCGCATCCAGCAACCGCTTCGACATGCGCCGCAGCGATACCTGTATATGGCATGTCACCGATGGTGTGACAACCGGCGACCCGGCGAATTACTTTTGGCTTGACAAGACACCCAATACACTACCGGACTGGCTGGCTCTGAAGTTCCACCAACCGGTCAAGGCATCGCGGATTATAGTATATCCGCATGCTTCCACCCTTCGCGACTACGAGGTGCAAATCCGCAAGGATGGACAATGGGAAAGCGTCGCCGCTGTGAAAGACGCGCAGGGTGAATTCCAGGAATTCAAATTCCCACCAGTCAGCACAGATGAATTCCGGATATACATCACAGCCACCAATGGTCCGGATTCCGGAATCAATGAAATCGAAATCTACGAGGAATGAATAGGAGAGATCATGTCTAAGAGACGCCATCTTCCCACATTGCTCATTGCCGCAACCTTTGCAGTCATCGCCGCCGATTCCGTTCCAGAACCTGTGTGGGCTTTTAAGCTCTGTGAAGGAGAAGGCAGCGCAATCAACAACAGCGGTAGCGGTGCCGAAGCCGCAAAGGCTACGCTCTTGGCAGCGGAAAAAACCGAATGGGGAGCGGGCAGGCTGGGCGGCAGCAGCTTGTACTTCAAGAACGACGTGACTGGAACAACACGTGGAAAGTATTCCGGCATCATCGTTGCCAACCATGGCGCAGTGGATTTCAGTGCTTCGTTCTCTGTTTGCGCATGGATTTTGCCGGACAAGACCATGATCCCCGGCAACTGCTACCAGATTTTCGGTGATATAGCCAGCGACCAAGGACCGGGTTTCCGGCTTTTGTATGGCTGGAAAGCTCTGCGGCTGACTAGCGGTGACGGGAAAAAGGGCGTTGCAATAAGCAGTACTGTCTATACGCCTTTTCCCTTTGGAACCTGGCATCACGTGGCCGTCACATATAATGCCACGGAAAAAATCGCCCGGATTTATCTTAACGGAGCCTTGGCAGCAGAGTCTCAGCCGGGTTTCGTGCTGGAAAAATCCCGGCACAAACATTTTTCGATCGCATGTTATGGTTCCGGGTATGCTGATGGCTGGGTCGGCGCGGTCAGCGATGTCAAGGTCTTTGATCAAACGCTTACCCATAAACAGATTCTAGTTGAAGCACAAAACTTGAAAAACTAACGAGGGAAAAGGAGGCTCAGGATTTTTTCAATGTCTGCCTGAAATATCAGCATCCCGAAGCCTGGAAATGCGATGTCGCGCAAAAGGATTGCTCCGGAATCACCGTGCGCAATTGCATTTTCCCGCATGACAATTAGAGGATGTCCAAAAAGTTTTTTAACCACGAACGGCACGAAAAACACGAACTTTTCGTACTATTATCCTCAAACTTCTTGTTTTTTGGAAAAGATTTTTCCGACTGATCCGACAGATCTACTTGATCCGTCCGAGAAGTTGTTAAAAATTGGTTATGTTTGTCAGTCCACGTCGATGCCTTAGCAATAATTTTGCGGTAAAAGCGTTTTATAAATATACGACGGATGTGGTTTGTTGTACAAACCAGAAAAACGTCGTTTTATCCGCGGAACCTACCTATCCGGCAGGTTCCATTTATATTCCTTCACATTGCACCGAGGAGAAGAGAAGTAATGGATGAGAAAACGAATAGCATGCCTTTGCTTGGCGAAGCATTTCCAGAGCTGGAAGTTAAGACCACGGAAGGTCCGATGAAGCTGCCGTGCGACCTGAAGGGAAATTGGTTTGTGTTCTTCAGTCACCCGGCCGATTTCACGCCGGTCTGCACAACCGAATTCGTGGCATTCCAGAAGCGCTACGACCAGTTCAAAGCCATGGGGTGCAAGCTGGTTGGCTTGTCGATCGACCAGGTCTTTGCGCACATCAAGTGGCTCGAATGGATCAAGGACGTGCTCAAGGTCGATATCGAGTTTCCAGTCGTGGCGGCCAATGACGCCATTGCCATGAAGCTCGGCATGTTGCATCCTGGCAAGGGAACCAATACTGTGCGGGCTGTGTTCATCGTCGACCCCGAGGGCATCGTTCGCCTGATCATGTACTACCCGCAGGAAATCGGGCGGAACATCGACGAGATCGTCCGTGCGGTCAAGGCACTGCAAATCGCCGATGCCAAGAAGGTGGCCGTTCCAGCTGGCTGGCCCAATAACGAGCTGATCCAAGACAAGGTCATCGTGCCGCCGCCGGCAGACATGAAAGGTGCCGCCAAGCGCCGCGCCGGAGAGTACGAAAATTTCGACTGGTGGTTTAGCTACAAGAACAAAGACGCATAATAACCCGTCCGAAAACCCCTGTCAGCAGACTCGACCGCCTGCCGCCGTATCATTTGTGGAGGCAGGAAGAGCTGCTGACAAGCATTCCAACACCAGCGTCGCCATGACGTACTCACTCAAAATCTTCTTTTTGGTAAAAGATTTTTTTGAAAGGAAAGATCCAAGGAATTGGCAGTGCCGCCAATTTCTGTCTTTTTTCTCCGACTGATCCGACCGATCCGACCGATCCGACCGATCCGACCGATCTACTTGATCCGTCCGATCCGTCCGATCCGTCCGATCCGTCGGAGAAACCAATAGGCCAGATCACAAATTCGCGTGCCATTCTATCCGTCAAAGCAGCAACCCTATAAAACTTTCCGCGTTTTCCGTGTTTTCCGTGGACAAAAAATGGGTTGTGGATGCCGACCCGCTCTGGGGCTGTATATGCAAGGCGAGAGGCCGGCATTGTCTGGCTATAAGAACAGGAGGACTGATCCATGTTGTTTCAGCAATTCAAGGTCGATGGTCTGGGGTGTTTTTCCTACCTTCTCGGCTGTCCGGCGGTGGGCACGGCTTGTGTCGTCGATCCCGAGCGCCATGTTGACCGTTATCTGAAGGCAGCCCAAGACAACGGCTTGCGCATTACTCACATTTTTGACACGCACTTGCATGCCGACCACATCACCGGCAGCGGCGAACTCGCCGCACGCACCGGGGCGACCATCTACGTGCATCCCGGCGTCGAGGCGGCCTATCCGCATAAGGAGTTGCATGACGGCGACCGTTTCAAGTTCGGCAGCGCCGAGCTGGAGGTCATTGAGACGTTCGGCCATACCCCAAACTCCGTCACCTTTGCCGTCACCGACCACAGCCGTTCAGACGACGTGTTCGCTTTGCTGACCGGCGACCTCCTTTTTGTCGGTGACGTCGGGCGACCGGACCTGGCCGGCGATGATCTGCTGGAAGAGCAGGTCAAAAACCTTTACGACAGTTTGTACAAGAAGCTGGCCCGCTTCCCCGACTGGGTTGAAGTCTATCCATCGCATGGAGAGGGTTCGCTTTGCGGACGCGGCATGAGTCCCAAGCCGGTCACCACGCTGGGCTTTGAACGACGCCATAACCCGCTCCTGAATAACATGAGCTTCGAGGAGTTCCGCCGGATTATGACCTCGGAGTTCCAAGTACGCCCGGATAATTTTGGCGTCATGGTTGCCAAGAACCGTCAGGGCCCCAAGCCGCTGGCTGAGGCCGCTCCTTTCGGCCTGATGACCGTCGGGCAGGTCGAGGCAGCGCTTGCCAAGGGCGCCAAGCTTGTTGACACGCGCGTGCCGAGCGCTTTTGGCGCTGCCTACATCCGAGGCGCAGTCAACATCGGCCTGACTCCCTCATCTGTCAACTGGCTGGGCATGGTCATTCCGGCAGACACGGACATTATCGTCGTGGCGGACACTCCGGCTCGTGCCGAAGAGGCCGCACGCATTTACCGCCGAGCCGGCTACGACCGCCTTATCGGTTATCTGGGCGACGGCATCAGCAGCTGGGCTGCCTTGGCCAAGCCGCTTGACCACCTGCCGCAGTTGACCCCGCAAAGCCTCAAGCGCGTCTTTGAAAAATATTCCAACCACCTTGCGGTCGATGTGCGTTCCGATGGAGAATGGAAGTCCGGACATATTGACGGCGCCATGCATATTCCGATTGAGAAGATCATTGCCGGCGACTTCACTCTGGATAAGGAACAGCATATCACGGTTGTCTGCGGTTCCGGCTATCGCGCCAATATCGCCGGCAGTATCCTGAAGTCTTTGGGGTATTCGAATGTCTTCAGCCTTATCGGCGGCATGACTGCATGGAAGGCGTCACAGGCAACCGACAAGTAATCGCCCCCAAAAATATCAGCCTATTGAACCGCCAAGACGCCAAGGACGCCAAGATTCTTTTTTCTTGGCACCTTGGCGTCGAAAGTTTGTAATCATGAAAAAACGCATATTTTCGGTTCCATCCTGGTTGCTTGGTTACGGCAAGCAGGAACTTCGTGGCGATGCCCTGGCTGGCCTGATCGTAGCCGTCATGCTGGTGCCGCAGGCCATGGCCTATGCGATGCTTGCCGGATTACCCCCTGTGTACGGACTGTGTGCGGCGACATTGCCTTTGCTGGCATACGCGTTTTTTGGGACATCACGCCAGCTGGCGGTCGGCCCGGTGGCTATTGTTTCCCTGTTGACGGCTGACGCCTGCTCGAGGCTGATCGACGCTGGTGCTGACGTCGCCACGGTTGCTGCTACGGCAGCGCTTCTGGCCTTGCTGGTCGGCGCACTCCAGGTCGCCCTGGGCTTGTTCCGGGCTGGCTTTTTGATCAACTTTGTCTCGCATGCTGTCGTCAGTGGATTTACTTCAGCCGGTGCCATCATGATCGGTCTGAGCCAGTTGCCGCAGTTGCTGGGAGTGAAGACTTCAGGGGGAAATTCGGCTGTGGCTTTGCTGTTCGAGGTGATTCGCAAGGCCGGTGATGTGCATGGGCTGACATTGGTCATTGGCTTGACGGCGACCGTGGTGGTGCTGCTGGCGCGTTATCGAGGATGGCGCTTCCCGGTCACCTTGCCGGTCATCGCGGTGTCGATTTTGCTAGTCTGGTGGTTTGGTTTGGAAGAGCATGGTGTGCGGGCTGTCGGCGCCGTTCCCAGCGGTCTGCCCAGGTGGAACCCGCCGGCTATCTCGCTGGAAAGCCTGTGTTCTCTCCTGCCGTCGGCGTTGACCATCGTCTTCATCGGCGTCATGGAATCGATTGCCGTTGCCAAATGGATTGCAACCCGGGAGAAATACCGCATTGACGCCAACCGTGAGCTGGTTGGCCTGGGCATGGCCAACGTGGTCGCGGGGCTGTTTTCCGGATATCCGGTGGCGGGCGGTTTTTCACGTACGGCGGTCAACTACCAAGCCGGTGCGCGGACACCATTGGCTGCGGTGTTCACCGCAGCGCTGGTGCTGTTGACGATGATGTTCCTGACCCCGCTGTTCACGCACCTCCCTAACGCCGTGTTGGCTGCCATCATCATGTCCGCCGTCGTCGGCCTAATTGATTTCCAGGAGGCGCGCCGTCTGTTCACTGTCAAGAAGGCTGATGGCTGGATATATATTGTGACCTTCCTGGTCACCTTGCTCCTAGGCATGGACAAGGGGCTGGTTGCTGGTATCGTTTTTTCATTGGCTTTGTTCATCCGGCGCAGCGCACGGCCACACCTGGCTGTGCTGGGACGGGTCGGCGAACACGAGTTCCGTGACTTGCGCCGCTATCCGGATGCCGCTGTCGATCCTGACGTGGTCATATTACGCATTGACTCGAGCCTGTATTTCGTCAATGCCGGTTTTGTCGAGGAGCGGATTCGAACCCAGCTGGTGCAGCAGCCGTCGGTCCGCTGGGTGGTGCTGGACATGTCTGGCGTCAATGACATTGATGGCGTGGCCGTGTCCATGTTGACTGATCTGATGCACGACACTGAAGTTACAGGCGTGCAATTCCTGTTCTGCGGGATGAAGGCAGCGGTGCGGGACATCGTCGAACGCGCCGGCTGGAAGGAGTTGCTTGGCGACCGGATGTACCAGGTCACGTTATCCCAAGCCTTGGCCTTACTGGCAACGGCAAGGCAGGCACCCACTGAACATTGAGCTATTTTTTTACCACGAACCACACGAAAAGGCACGAAAGGTTCGTGGCTTTTCGTGTCTTTTCGTTGTTAAAAAAGTTTTAAGTAACGAGTGTTGTTCCCGAGTCAGTCCCCAGGAGGTTTAAGATGCCCGTCCAGTCCGCAGACATTATGGAAATCCGCCCCTATCAGCTGCTGTGCCTAGTCTGCCGACTCGGGCGCCAGAACCGCGAGCCTTATTATTTTGAGGAAAAGCTGGATGAACTCGAGGAGCGCATAACGACCAATCCCTATTGCGTGTTGAAGTTACGTTGTGACGTGGAATCGACGTTTCGCTTCCAGAACCCCGGCGATGCCTATGACACCCCGGAAGGCAAGTCCTTCAACCAGCGGCGCGATTTGACTGTCTTGCAGCGCCTGGGGCTGCTGCCAGGTGCCGAAGTGCCGGCCTGCGATCTGCTACGGCACCTGACGCGCCCTGACGTCGGCATTGCGGCGGTGCAGGACATCTGCTGCTTCGAGCAGGTGACTGCGCCTGCCTGGCAGGGTTGCCGTCATGGCAGCAGCGGCAATTATGAACGTGGCCTCGCCAAGGTGATCGACACGTTGATGCCGGGACGTGATCTGGCGACGCGAGAGAAGTGCAAGAAGGAAACAGCCGAAGCCATGTACGAGCAGCGTATCTTGCAGATTCGCCCGCATCATCTGCTTTGCATGGCCTGCTTCACCGCCAACTGCCGACCCGGAGAATACGCACCGATTTTGGAAGACAATCTCTACGAGGCCGTCGAAACGTGCCGACGTGATCCGTCCATCATCATCGAATTGATTCCAGGTCCCTGCCAGATTTGCCCCCCTTGCAGCGGTTATGACCCGGACAGCGGCCTCTGCTCGATGGCTTGCGGCATGGGGTTGCGCGACCAGAAGAAGGACTTGGATACTTTGCAGTTGCTGGGATTAGACTATGGCGACAAGGTGCCGGCAGGACAACTTTACCAGCTGGTGTTTGCCCGTATTCCTGATGTAAAGGCGGTTTGTGCCTTCAAGACCAACTGCAAGACCCACGAGGCGTGGTCTATCTGTGCTTCGTCCCAAACCCCGCCGGAAGAAAGTCGCTATCGATTAGCCGCAGACGACAACCTGGGGCTGCCCCGATCATAAGCAACGAAGGTTTTTTAACAACGAAAGGCACGAAAAACACGAAATTTTCGTGCCTTTCGTTGTTTAAAAAATTGTTTTCTCCGTAACTGGGACTTTTTTATAATAAAATAAGGATTATTCTTGATTGAAAGATATTGTTTATGAAATTACTTTATCACAAAGTAGGAGTGATGATATGACCAGCATACGGGCGAATATGCAATATGACGTTGCCGTGATCGGCGGCGGGGTTGCGGGTTGCGCTGCGGCTTTGCAAGCTGCTCGCAGCGGAGCAAAGACGATTTTGATTGAGAAGACGATCTTTCCCGGTGGGCTTGCCACCAGCGGTCTGGTCTACATCTTTCTTCCGATCTGCGACGGTTATGGGCATAAGATCATTGGTGGCATTGCAGAGGAATTTCTCGAGGATGCCATGCATTATGGTCCGGGGGCTATTCCCGATGGTTGGGATTCTCCAGAGCCGAAGGGATTTAGGGAGCGCTACGCTTCCAAGTTTTCCCCGGCGAGTTTTGTCTTGCGGTTGGATGAGAAGCTTCAGGCCTCCGGTGTTGACATCTGGCTGGACACTTTGTTTTGCATGCCTGAAACCGATTCGCAAAACAGGGTCTGCGCTATCGAGGTGGAAAATAAAAGCGGGCGAATCCGCATCGCGGCGAAATGCTTTGTTGATGCCAGTGGTGACGCGGATGTGATACGTCGCGCCGGCGGCGCCTGCATGGACTGTCCCAATATGCTCTCGATTTGGGCGATAGAACATGATCCGGCGGCGAAGGCTAATTTTCATAATCTGGCCGATGGCTTGTCTCGTGTTGTGATCAACATGCCTATTCAAGCTGAAAACCCGGAACGTTTCCGGGGAATCTCCGGGCGTCAGGTGAGCGAATTTGTGTTGCAATCACGAGAGCTTCTCCGGAAGCGTTATCAGGGAACAGACTGTACAAGCATCTTTCCTTTGCTGCTGCCCTCGCAGGCTGATTTTCGCACCACTTTTTTCATTCGCGGGAAAACGATTTTAAATGGGGATGCTGTTCCCGAGTCCTGCCATGATTCCATAGGTGTGATTGGAGATTGGCGTGAGCCTGCACCGCTCATGGAACTGCCGTACTCGATTTTGCTTCCGGAAAAATTGCGCGGCATTCTTGCGGCAGGGCGTTGTATTTCCGTGCGAGGTGAAGCGGTTGAAAAAGTGCGGGTCATCCCAGTTGCTGCTCTGACCGGCCAGGCAGCGGGTGCGGCAGCCGCCATCGCTGCGCATCGGAATATCACGCCGGATCAAGTGCCAGTCGAGGACTTGCAAAAGACTTTGCGGAAATGTGGAGTCATCATTCACCGGAATGAAGCCTAACGTGGTTAAGTAGTCCGTGTCCAAAAAGGATTTTTTAACCACGAACCACACGAAAAGACACGAAAAATTTTCGTGCTTTTTCGTGTCTTTTCGTTGTTAAAAATTCTGAGGAATCCGATGAAACTGCGAAATTGGATATACGCCTGCGTTTTTTCTTTTCACTTTTTTCCCCATGTTCATTCCCAGGTGACTGCCATGCTGGATAAGAATCAGCCCTATGACAAGCTTTCAGGAAACGTAGTCACCCCCCATATACAATGGGCGGTTCCATACAGCCGAGGGAAGGTAAGGGCCTTGGTCATCGCCCCGGCTCTCGGGCAACGCGAAACGGTCGAGCTGGCCCATAGGGTAAGCCTCGAATGTACTGCGCTGATGACGCATGGCTATGATGAAATGTACCAGGATCCCAAGTGGCTGCCCCATTCGGTTCCCGTCGAGACGGCCGACAAGATCATCCGGGAGAAATTAAAGGCGGCTTATGATGTGATCCTGATCGGGAAAGTATCGTGGGAAATTCTCCCGGACTACTTGCGTGCGTGGATCGAGGAGCAGGTCCACAAAGGGACTGGTCTGGTTTACGTATGCCCCCGTGGCATCAAGGAAACAGATTTTTTGTTCGCCTGCCAAAAAACAAGCGACAGTGCATCCTTTGTCACGGACAGCGTCCCCTTGAAAGCGTTGCCGGTCCTTGATGCTTTGGATGAGAAAACGGTCTTCGGGTTCGGCTTGTCCGGCGAAGGTCGGGTGGCAAAAATCAATTATGGCGAGCAGGAATGGGGAACACTGCACAGCCTCACCCCCGCCAGGGCATATGCGGACTGGTCGCTGAATTATGACTATTACCATAGCATCCTGGCCAAAGCCCTGCTTTGGGCGGCGCGCAAGGAGCCGGATGTTGACATGTCGGAAATGAAGACTACCGGCGATTTGCTGACCGTGAAAATCGTGAATCGAGGCGCAATGGACAAAAAGGTCCAACTCGAGCTGGTAGTCAGGGACAGGGACAATGCTATCGAGGACAGGCAAGAACGCCAAGTCAAGTTAGCCGGGGGGGAGCAGGAGGTCTCCTTCCGTCTTCCGACGCTGAAGGGCGGGTTGCATTTTCTGGATGTGTGGGTGAAGGAGAACGGCAAGACGCTGAACTGGAAATCAACCTCGGTGATGACTACCCCCGAATGCAGCATCGGGGAGATCGTCCTGGACAAGGAAAGCTATAAAGCGGGGGACAGGGTCAGCGGAAGGATTGCCTTGAGCCGGATTCCGGAAAAAGGTTCCGGGCTGTCAATCCGGATGCTGGACCATTTCGGACGAGTCATGGCCGAGGAGAAATCAGCGCCTCGTGGCAAGGAGGTGGACTTTTCTTTTGAGATCAAAGAGCCTTTGTCATTGCTGCTGACCATCGAGGCCGAACTTTCTGATGGCAAGCAAGTAATCTCCGAGCTGCGAAAGGAGTTCCCGGTTGCATGGCAGAAGATCGACGACTACTTTTTTGCAGTGTGGATTCAAGTTTGTGACAATCATGTCGGCGATTTGGCGCTGAAGCAGTTCCGCGAGCTTGGAGTGGATTTTGATTATACACGTCCATCTGCGGAACGCTACTGTAAAGCCGCAAAGGCGAATCTGGGGGTCATCCCGTATTTTTCAAAAAGTTTCTTCCCCGGTTACGGGTACAGTAAAATGGCCCAGGACGACCTGGTAAGAATCCCCTGCTTCACGGACCCGGAATTCCGAGCAGAACTGAAAAAAAGCCTGCAAGAAGATGTTCAACTCAACAAACCGTACAGTCCCTATTACAGTTTGCATATCAATGGCGGATTGTCGCCGCTGCGCTGCATCACGCCGCTCGATCTTTGCTTCTCGCCGACATGCCAGAAACATTTCCAGGAATACCTGAAAAAGGAATATCAAAGCCTGGATGCATTGAACAAGGAGTGGGGAACCGGTTTCCAGTCATGGGATGAAGTGCGGGCGATGACCTTCATCCAGGCGAAAAAGCACGGCAATTTCGCCCCGTGGGCAGATCACCGGATGCATATGGAGCAGGTCTTCACCGAAATCAACTGCTTTTCCCGGGATGCAATCCTCGAACTTGCCCCCGAGGCGGTCGTCGGCTTTGACGAACCCAATGTCACCAGCAGCTACAATGGCTATGACTGGTGGAGCCTGATGCGGGAACTCGATTTTTGCAATCCATATTTCGGCAAGTGGCATTGGCGGGACGACGAGCAGGAATTGGCGAGATGCTTCATAAAAAACCGGAATGCGCCAAGGGGAATATGGTTCGGCTCGTATTGGCGGGCGGAGAATTTCAACCGGTTCATTCCATGGCAGTCCCTATTCAACGGCATGAACGGCGTTTATTGGTGGGTGGGAATCGCTGCAAGGAATTCCTCGACCGGGGCACTTGCGCCGGATTTCGAGCCGCTGCCCTATTTTTCACAGGCCTTGGAGGAGATCAATGAAATCAAGCGAGGCATCGGAAAGCTGCTGATGAACTGTGCAAGAACGCATGACAAAATCGCGATTTATCATGCGCCTTATTCCGTCCATGCGGCGACCATTGATGCAAAGGCGCAGCTGCCGCCCGAAAAGTTCCCGGAGGAAAGCGTCATAACGGATTGCCTGTCAGCACCGGACACGCCGACGCAGTTTGGATCGAGCTACCCGCTGTACCGGTCGCAGCAGGCGTTGATGACGGTCCTCGAGGACATAGGGCTGCAATATGAGTTTGTCGCCCATGAACAAGTGAAATCCGGGGTGCTTAAGGAAGGAAAGTATAAAGTCCTGATCCTGCCCTATGCAAAAGCGTTGTCCCAGAAGGAATCGGAGGAAATAAAGGCGTTTGTCCAGCATGGGGGCATGGTGATTGCCGACCGTGTTCCCGGCGTCATGGACGAACATTGCAAAAGCCTGCCATGCTCCTTGTTGCAGGAGATGTTCGGCGACGCCGCAAGGCTGAAAGTCCACGAGTACGGCCAAGGAAAAGCGGTCTGCCTGCATGATTTTCTTGATGACTACGTGTTCTCGCTCAGGATGAAAGGGCAGGAAGCGGAAAAGAGGGAGAAAATAAGGGAAATCCTGGAGCTGGCAGGTGTCAAGCCCAAATTAAGAATTCTTGACTCGAATAATCATGACCTGGGAAGCACGGAAGTCGTTTTCTTTAAAAACGGTGAAATGGAATACGCCTGCCTCTTGAAGGATTACCTGACGACAGACAACTCCGAAAAGGAAGCCACGGTTGTTTTCCCGCGCGAGGCTCACATCTACGACGTAAGAGGCAACAAGTACCATGGATTGTGCAAACAAGCCCCCGTCAAGCTGTCCGGAGGGCAGGCGAAGGTTTTCGCCCTTTCCCCTTACAAGGTGACGGGACTCGAGCTTTCCCTGGACAAGGAGACATACTGCCGGGGAGATGCCGTTTCCTACAAACTGGACATTCTGGCAGATTCCAAAGCACCCTCTGCTCATGCATTCCGCATCGAGCTGGTGAATCCCGAAAACAAAACGGTAAGGCACTACAGCAAAAATCTCCTGGCGGAAAACGGGAGCTGCTCGGCGACCTTGCAGCTTAGCCTGAATGAACAGCAGGGAAAATGGCGCCTGCGGGCAAGGGAGCTAATCTCCGGAAAAACGGCAGAAAAGACCTTTTCAATTGAATGAGGGAAATAGAGTGATTGAAACGATTAGAATCAAAAAGCAACAACCAAGCCATGGAGAGCCGAACATGAAAAGAACGACACCAAAACTGTCAAGCCATCTAGGCAGAAGCTTGCGAAAAGCATTCTTTACTTTGATTGAACTGCTGGTAGTTATTGCGATTATTGCGATTCTGGCATCGATGCTGCTCCCGGCGCTGAATAAGGCATATGCCAAAGCGCGTGCAATCACTTGCACCGCAAACCTGAAGCAGCTTAATCTTTTCTTTGTCGGATATCGAGATGATAATAATGGCTTTATGATTCTATCCCAATTGGATTCACCAAAAAAGAACTGGGCTGCCTATCTTACCGAGCAAAACGGTAGGAATTATATGCCCAATAAAAATTACGCCAAGATTTTTTGCTGCCCTGGAACGCCAGAATTATCCGTATATGGCAGTTATGGACTGAATGGATTTATGCTTGGATACAAACATGGTGACGGCGGCGACCGCTGTCGTCCCGGCATTGTTTTTCCGCCGAACGAATCTTGCGTCAAACGTCCGAGCTATGTCATCGAGTGCATTGACAAGCTGTACCGTCCGGCAGTCGATGTGGGTTATGTTATTTCGCCCTCCCACCCGGATTTCCGGCATCCTAGTCTGAGAGCAAACACACTTTTCTTTGACGGGCATGTCGGCACGCTGATTTATGCTCAGTACATTGACGGACATGACACGTATTTCGGTCGTCTCCGTCGCGGATACGACTGGGGCTGCCCCAAATATTGCAGCATGCCATAAGCGCTTGCGGCATAAACTTTTTTCGTTGTTAAAAAATGGGTTGTATTCAGAATCCTGAAAGTGTGTATTTCAGTTTTCCATTTGGCGCGATTGCATCCATCGTGGTGATTTTGACTCTCGAATCGGCAAATGTTTTGCCTGGGCGCACCGTGACTGGCTCGGAAAATTGCAGCATGGTGCCTGCCTTTCCGGAATTTTGCCAGCGGATTGCATCCACACTGCCGGTGGGGACATGACTCCACTTCCCTTCGCTGTGAAACTCGATCGTTGTTCCGGGTTTGAGAACATAGGGGAGCTGTTCGATCACTTCAGCGCCTGCGGGCACTTCGAGAACCTCTGTTTCAATGGTGAGCCGATTGTCATCATAAGTCAACGCACGGTTCAGTATTGCCGAGGATTTCCGGAAGCTCTGCCGGATTCTTGCGAGGCCTCCGGATGGGTTTGCATCGGCCATTGTGCTCCAGTAATCGGGCCAGTCTGCGGTTCCATCGGCAAGGTTGATTCGAGTGTTCCAATGCGTCTGCATCACCCAATTCATGGAGATCAGTGAAGTGCCGTATCCAGGCGTCCAGAAAAGCTGCAATCCGGGCAGCGGTGAAAAGGTGTCTTGCCCATCGATGGTGAACACCCCGTCTTTTTCTTTCCACAATTCCAAGGCTGACTCGGGGGTGCGGTTGATCCAGTGCGTCGTTTTCCAGGAGGTTTTTCCGGTGTAGGCGGTCAGGTAATATCCAGGTCTCCGTGTAAAGAAAAATTGTTGGTTGAAGCAGCGGTCAAAGCTGGCAGCGCTCTCGACCGGGAATTGTGCGCCCTGGCGAATCGGGATCGGCGGGAAGGTGTACCAGATTCGACCGAACACCTCGAAACCATAAACAAAGTATTTTGGATTTTCCCGGAAAAACTCGATGCTGGAATGATCAATCCATCTCAGCTTTTTGGCAAATTCCGTTTCTGTCAACGCTAATTTTTCCGGTTTTCGATGCCAGCATGCCGCGCTGTCGAGTTCTGCTGCCATCAAGCGTGTTCCGCCGCCGTATTGCTTGGCGTTCCAACCGGCTCGGGTGCGGTGTGAAAAGCCGGACGATCCGTAGATGACTCCGTCCGGTTCCGGTGCCACTGTATGATTCATCAAGGTATAAATCTTATCCAGCAACTGTAGGGTCTGCTGGTTTTTTGAGAAGCGCCAAAAGAAAGCCAGCATGGCGGTGGCAAGCCCCGTATAGGAGGCATCCGGTCCGTAGGCTTCCTGCAAATAACCGGTTTGCACATGGAAATTTAGGTTCGGGTTGGCGACGTCTTTGATAAAGTTTTCCGCCAGTTGCTCGAACAAGGGGGTTCCGGTTGTTTTTCCAAACATGTAAAGCTTGAGCGGCCAATGGATCGACTGGTTTTCGCATGTCACGCGGTCGGAAAAGAACCGTCGCAGCGGATATCCCAGAGCTTCACCCCAGAGTTCCCTGGTTTCTGCGTCAAGATCATCGGCAAGCAGGAAGAAAGCAACGGTTTCCGGCACCATGCGCATACCATCGGCTCCAGCATAGTTGGAATGGATGTCGGATATCGTTCCGTTTTCGCAGATGCGAAACTTTCTTTTCATGGGATGTTTTTCCCGGACAAAGGAATCAAGATAAAACAAAGTCAGCCGGTTCAGGAGAGCCTTGTTTTTATAATAGGGGTTGCCCGGATGGTTGAACGCATGCAGGAATGAGAGCAGCCCGAGGTCATGTGGGGCTGATCCGAACAGCGGAGAGTCAGGATCAATGTCCTGAATCGATAATAGAAAAGCGGCTGAGGCAAACGGCCCGGTGTAATCAAAAAGCACCGCGCCAAATTCACGCAGACCGGGATGGGTAAGTTCTTCGCCGGAGTAGGGCGCCAGTTGCAAGTCCTCTTTGCGCAGCCTTGTTTTCCATTCCTCGATCCTCTTTTGAAAACCCAGTGCGACCAGGCGTCCATCCGCCAGTTTGATCCGGCTGGCATTCAGTTCTTTCGCTAACTGAGCAGTCTTGCAGAGAATGACCGGGAAACCGCCCAGCCCGCACCAATTCCAATTCGGTGACTTGGTGCTGAGTTTCATGCGGTAGATTTCACCCGGATTCAGTGCAATTTGCCCTATGCCTTTGTTTATGGTGAGGATTTGTGTTTCCCGGCTGTCGAACAAGTCCAGTGTGGCATTGTTAATCAGGATATCGAGTTTTTCGGTGTTGTCGGCGGGAACCATGAAGTAGCTGTCAGGGAAATTCAAGGTGTCCCGATGCCATATTCTGCATCGTGACGGCATGACTGCCGCTTCAATATGCGGATTGGTAGAAAGCTGATACGACATTTTTGCCATTTCCGGAGCAGATAGCCTGACTTGCCAAACCCCTTTTTCCGCATCGTCTTGCTGAAAGAGAAATTCTGTGGACAGCTTTTCCTCCTCATCTCTCCAGTAAAAATCCTTGACCACCTTTTCTTCAGGGTTGTATATCGTGGCCATAAGACTTGGCACTACTCCATTGCCCCGGGTGTTGACAGGCGGCATGGGCGGATGCGAGGCCGCAATATTGATGGTCAGACTTCCACCGCTGTGCGGCAGGTAAAACACGGCAGATTCCAAGCGGAAAGTTGGTGGCGATTCACTTTTCGCTTCAGTCGCAGCCAGCAAAAGAAAGAAAGTGAAGATGGCGCATGCGCGTAAAAGAATTGCATAACGGTTTTTCCTTTGAAGCGGCATTGGCATGATTCCTTTCAGATGATTGGCATGGATGGGAAAAAAGGTTTTCGCGTCTACATTATACTATACTCGATGGGCTGGCGCACACAACTCATTTTTTGTCCACGGAAAGCACGGAGAACGCGGAAAATTTGTAGGGGTATTGTCAACGTGAGAAATTCGATTCAATGTTTCATGGAAGAAAGCGAACGAATGTTTCGCTTTCCATATCCGCTGAGAAAAATTGGCTATTATCTCGAGAACAGCAACAGCGTTCGCCGCAAATGGACTACTCCGATCACTTTCCGTCGTGACGAATATCAGTTTGCTCTCCGCCTGACCTCGATCTGTAGCGGCATGTCGCAGACCATCAACGGGAAGAAATATGACAACACCTTCCCCCACGTCATACTGAAATGCCCGGGGCATCTGTACACCAATGAACATCCTTACGACACCCCGGAGAGTCTTTGCATCTCCTACCAAGCCGAGGTGATAAGGCCTTTTTTCCCTTCAGACTTTTTTACCGGTCCCCTTGCCTGGAACGTGTCGCTGCCGCCGTATACTCTGAAACTGATACAAACAATCACGGAGAATCTTCCCGTATCACAAGACTGCTATGTCGCCGACCGCCTTGATCTCCTGTGCCTTCAGCTGATTGAGGAACTGTTGCCTTACCGGAACCGGAAAGAACAGGCGGGCGGACGCGGGCAGACAGACAGCATTCGTAAGATAGCATCTTATTTCCAGATGAATTTTTCCCGTGTGATTGACTTGGAGTCGGTCATCGAAAAGCACGGAATGTCACGTTCGAGCTTTTTCCGAAACTGGAATGCGGTTTATGGAATTTCCCCTGTGCGTTATGTGAACAATCTGCGAATGGCTGAGGCATCCCGCCTGCTCCTGGAAACGGAATACACGCTTGCGCATATCGCCAATATCCTGGGATTCCAGAATGTCTCTTATTTCTGTGCGGTATTCAAAAAACATTTCGAGTGTACTCCAAAAGTTTATCGCAAACGCCCATAACCCATTTTTTAACCACGAACCACACGAACAGGCTTGGCGTGGGCTGACGCCCACAACCCACACGGACTTTACACGGACGGAACACGGACTTTACACGGACGGAACACGGACAGCTGATCGGTCGGATCGGTCGGATCGGCGATGTTGGGATTAGCCCTGAAAGGCACGACATAATCTCTGTCCATCGTTCATCGTCCATCGTCCATCGTCCATTGTCCCTTCAGCAGTCCATTCTTGTCCATTCAGTCCATCGTCTCCATTCCTGTCCCTGTCCATCGTCCATAAAAAATCTTTCCCAAAAAAGAAGATTTTGAGGGATAGTAGTACGAAAATATCTTGTACTGGTTTATTTTCGTTTTTCTCCTGTGATCGAGTAGGAAAACTCGAGTTTTCCGCTTCCGTCATAGGAGTCGCTTATTTCCAGTTCCAGCAAACCATGCTGCTGTTGCAAGTCTCCCTGTAATTCCGAGTCATATCCGCGCCGTACATTGATCGGGCGGGAAAAATTCAGGAGTACTGCCCCATTCGGGGTACTTGCCCGCAACGCCGTGGCATTCTTTCCGGGGAGAGGCTGTGCAATCCCGTTTTCGATCCAGGCAAACTGCAAGTCTGGCTTCTGGAGGAAGGGGAGTTGCTCGATTACCGAATGCGGCTGCATGATTTCGGGTGCCTCGATATCGAGCTGCACTTCGAGTGCGTCATCCTGCATCATAATGCGGCGGCGAAAGGTAACTCCAAGAAACTTGGAGCGGTGTTCCAATTCAATAGCGGAATCGCTTTTCCGACTCGAAGCAGAGTAGGAGGTCTGGAAATCGGCGACCTTGCCGTCACGGTCAAGCCGGATCAGGTTCTGGGTGTACATGCTCCAGTTCCGGGCGGCGACAAAGGTGCCGAAACCCGGCGTCCAAAAGAGATTGATTCCCTGCATTGGCATCCATGACGCTGCAACATGCTTGGAATGAACTTTTCCATCAACCAATCGGGTCAGCCCTTGGAACGGCAACTCGATTTCTCGCCATTGGAAATCGCGCCAGCAGGGATTGCCGGTGTAAAGAAAGGCGTAATATTCGGCAGTGCGCCTAGCATGGAATTCACCATTGAAATCCTTCTCGAAGCATTCTTGGCTTTCATGCGGCAGCTTGGCATCTTCCAATTTTGCCCCAATCGGAAAGATCGACTGATACCATACCGGTTCCCATTCTGAAAAGAAGTAACGGGTGATTTCAATGCCTTCCTTTTGCATCCATTGGTCAAAATCCTTTGGGAAGGGAATTCGAGCATAGCGGCTGAAAAGCTGTTCGGCGGATGCGGCATCAGGCACTTTATTGGTAGCCAGAACCGCCGCACTTTTCATGCGGTCAGCCAGCAGATTGTTGCCGCCGTGATATTGCCGACGGCACCAGCTGCCCAGCGTCCGATGGGCAAAGCCAGTGACGCCGATGAGTCTGCCGTCAGGCTCCCTGGCCACACTATGGTTCATCAGGTTGTAAACCCGTTCCAGGATCGGTATTGCGGCATCATCGCCGGAAAACAGGACGCAGAACGCCAGCATTGCGGTCGAGATGCCGGTATAGGTGGCGTCCACGCCGAATCCTTCCATGGGATATCCGGTTGCCATGCTGTTGCTCATGTTCACGTCGGCTGTATCACGCAATAAATTCCGCGCCATGTCAAGATAAATCGGATCAGCGGTCGCTTTGTGGAGCGCATACAATTTCACTACCCAGTGCAAGGACTGATTTTCGCTGCCCAAACGCGTCATCCCCAGGCGATGAACCGGAAGACGCAGAGCCTCGAGCCATAGTTCCATCACCTTTTTCTCGGCAAGCGGCGCCATCATTGCAAATGCGATATAGTCATTGACAAAGGCCATCGCGTCGTACCCGGTCCATTCCGCAGCGATACGCCCGTCTTGGAAGGTGCCACCCTCCGTCAAATAAAGCCATTTGCGAATGAAATGCAGGAGCAATCTTTTTTCCAGTGCCTTGTTTCCATAATACGGATTGAATGGCTTTTTCGTTGAATAGAGGAACGTCAAGGCGTGGAAATTCATCTCCGCGCTGCCAAATTCCGGATGCGCCGGGTCAATTTTTTGCGAATGGAGAATGTGTTCAGCGTAAGCAAAGATCGGCATTAGCGCAGCATTGGCAGGGTCGGCAAGCCACTCCTGCCGATATTTTTCCATGCTTTCAACCGCAATTTCCAGATCGCTCTTTTGCAGGGAGTGTATCCACTCGAGCAACTTGATCTGAAAACGGTGCGGATAACGAAGCCCATCCGTAGCGGTTGTCATGTCACCGCCGATTTTTCGTGCCGTTTCGGCATCCGGGCAAAGGATGATGGGGAAGCCGTCAAAGGTCAAATAGCCTTCCGCTTTCCCGGTAATGGACATCGAGTAGATTTCGCCTTGCTTCAACCCTACCGCAGCCCCGTTGTCCGGCGTGAGCTGGAGAACCGTTTTGCCGGCAGAATCTGATAACGTCACCTGGACACCACGCACGGGGATTTGCAGTTCCTTGTAACCAAAAGGAAGGTCAATAATGGCATTTCCATACAGGTCCAGGCGAGCTCCGGTTATTTCGTAGATATCGCAACTGAACATCGGGCGTCCGGAGGCGTCAAAAACCTGTGTTTGCACGCCGCGATTGTGGATGTGGAGCTGTTCTGGATCAGTCTGTCGTTTTATATTCCAGGTGTAAGCGTGAAGTTTGGCCGCTCCCGGTATCCATGCTGGTGGAAATGCAGACGCTGGCGGTACTAGAAAATATGACTGTCGAAAGTTGTTCAAGTCTTCCGTCAGCATTTTGCACCGGGAAAACAGCACTCCGAATTTGATTTCTGGTGCAGTGCGTAGCTCCAATGCGAGGTTGCCGCAGGTGGAAAAAGCGTTGCGGAGTTTCCAAACTCCCGGAGTAGCATTCGTACGGCGAAAAACCCAGCACTGTTCTTTCTGATCGTCAGCCATGCGCCAATACTTGAATTCAACCTGACGGTCATCCGGATCAGACAAAGTCAAGGTCGCCGCCGGGGTGACTTTCAATGGCGGGGTTCCTCGGAATCCAGGCGCAGTCTTGAAGACCCTTACTGAAATCTCCAGATCGCCGCCCGCATGAGGCAGATAAAAGGTCATTCCTTCCGAATGAAAAGGCCCGGTGAAAACAGGATTCTGTCCCGGCAGACGAATCGCCAGAAGCATCATGCATAGCAAAAGCAGCTTCCAGAATTGGTTCCCGAATAAAATAAAAACCTCTGACTTCATCATCGTGAATCTCCATTGATCATTTATTGTGGAAGGCTACTTTTTATATGATAATGTCAATTCCGAAAAATAACAAGCAAATAATATCCCATATCCATATCAAAAAAATCTCATTCGAATAAAGATCGGAAAACTCGCGCTTATATTTTTTAACAACGAAAAGACACGAAAAAATACGAAAGTTGCTCGTCGTCATGCCGCATCAGAGAACTTTGTTCCAGTCGCAACTAACCCAATTTTAACGCAAAAAAAATTTTACGGGGAAGGGCAAGCTTCCAAGTTTTATAAGTCCTTGATATTCAAAAATATCATTTTTTGAAAGCCAAAATATAGTGCCTGTACGATTTCAAATGGGCAATTTGACTTTTTTGGGTTGTTAATTTAAATTTTCTGCATGACACACAATTTTATGTTACAAGCCGATTTACGATACTACAGGAAAAAAAGAGTGTAGTACCTTTTTGACCAGTGTTTTTCCCCAAAATACGAAAGTTGGGCTAAAGCCTGAATCGGGAATACGTCGGCAAGGTGAAAGTCGTGGTTGTGGATCAATCCTAAGTCGTTTAATAAAAGGAGAAAGCGGTCGTCGGGGACTGACGGTCAGGTGCGGCTTCCAGTGAATCTTTTGAAGTCTGCGTCGGCATCATCGCATCCATACCGACACGGCGTCCATTGTTATACAATTTGGCATGCGGCAGTCACAAGGCAAAGGAATGGGCAAGATGAAAAGTCGATTCTGTCTTTCGGGCGTATGTCTCTTAGTGTTGGTCATGTTTGGTGGTCGTCTGATGCGGGCTCAGGCGACGTTGGATGAGGCCTTGAACGTACCAGGGGGGATGCTCGAGTTCACCTCCTACAGTACGCAAGCCCCGCCTCTCCCGTGGTCCGTGGTAACGGGACCTGGAACGACGCATGATGGCGCATCTGCCGCCCGTTCCGGTGCCATCGGCTACAGCGATTCATCCGACAATCCCGTTCTCCGCAGCATATTAAGCACTACCTTGACCGGGTCTGGGTTGCTGACTTTCTGGGCAAAGGGCGCTGGGAACTGCGAACTTAGTTTCTATATCAACGACGTTCGTTCGCAACTCATTGGTGCCAGCATGGGCCAGGTCGGCGAATGGGCTTTCTATCAGTTGAAGCTCCCGTTGGTCAACCAGAACACGGTGAAGTGGTGTTTTGAGAACTTGAAATTTCCCAGCCAGCCCGGTCAAACCGAGCATTATTTCCTGCTTGACGAGGTGTGCTGGCATCCTGCTGACGAGCACGGGTGTGTGTACCAGCTCGACGAGGGCGGCGAGAGCTATGCGGTTTGGGCATATTGCGGTCAGGCTGCCGAGGTGAACGTCCCAGCGACGTTTGCGGGAAAGCCGGTCACTAGCATCGGCGAAGGCGCCTTTGCTGATGATAAAAAGCACCTGAGCGTGGTTCTGCACGAAGGATTGCAGCGCATCGAGGCGGACGCCTTTTCATTCAGCGGCCTGTCTTCGGTGACCTTGCCCTCGACTCTGCAATACATTGGGGCAAGGGCGTTTACTTATTGCCAGAATTTAAAGCAGGTGACCTTGCCGGCGGGCTTGACCGAGCTCGGCGAATCGGCCTTTCATGGCTCTGGCCTGGTGCAAATCGCGTTTCCAGGGGCGTTAGCGATCATCCCTAAGTCGGCCTTTGAGTACTGCCTGGCGCTGCGTTCGCTCGTCATTCCCGCGACCGTCCAGGAAATCGGCGTCAATGCGTTCAAACGGAGTGGCTTGACCAGCATCGTGTTTGCTGACCGCAGCGGGAACGATATCACCCTGGGCGATGGGTGCTTTGCTGGCAATGCCCGCCTGATCGAATGCATTCTGCCTGAGGGCATTACGTATCTTCCGCCAAGCATGTTGGCCGGTGATGACCAGGTGGGCAGCATCGACCTTCCGGCTATCCGCATCCCCGCCAGCGTGATATCGCTGGGAAACCTGGTTTTTGACCGCTGCGACAACTTAGTCATGTTTTTCATGGGAACGCCGCCATTCGTTGACGAGGGGATGGCCAGCGTTCCGGAATTGCTTGACAATGCCTGGGGTGTCTATCAGGCTGAGCACCAGGCGGATTGGACTGACGTCTTGGACGGCGAAGGGCGGTTCTGCGGCTTTCGGACTGAAGCTCTCGCCGGCGAGCCGCTCCCACTGCCGACGATTGCTACGCCGACAGGCAGGCTTACATTCCTCGACAGCGTCGTGGTGACGTTCACGTTGCAGCAGCCTTTGCCGGGTGACAAATTGCTGGTCGAGCATTCGGAAGACAACAGCGCAACTTTCGTTCAGACGGTTTTGACGCCTAACCAAAGCAGCGGCGGCTTTCACACTGCTGGTGCTGCGCAATGGACGTGCACTTTGACCACGAACGCTGTTTTCCGCGCCCACGCCGTCCGCCTTGTCAATGGCGTGTACAAGCGTTGCTCCGGCACGGTGCCCAAGAAGTATTTGCGCTGGAACGAGTATGCCGACGCCCTTGACAATCATATCCTGGATTTCACCGTGGAAGACTCGAAATACTGGAGCGTCAGCGCCGACCAGTCCAAGGTCGGCGGCAGTTCGGTGCTGGTCGACATTGGCGGCCAGGAGGACAACCCACCCAGGATTACGAAGCTGCTGGCACAGGTCACCGGCCCGGGACTGCTCTCGTTCTGGATTTATCCGGAGCGGAAAGGCATCAATCTCGTCTTTGGCGAGAACGATCCGACTAGCGCTATCTGGCATGGCTTCAAGAAAGACAGCCCCATTCCTGTGCAGAAGCTTGCTTCCTACACGAACAATCCTAAGACCTGGGTCAGGTGCACGGTTGTCATTCCGGAGGGCGACTTCCAGGTCGGCTGGGGCTTTGCGGGCAGACCTTCCGGCGGGGCGGCATATATCGACCAGATTCAGTTTATGGCGCAGGAAGGCAACTTCGGCTATGTGGTCAATCCGGGCGGCGCCAGCGTCACGGTCATGGCCTACGTTGACAATCAGAATCCGGAGAATCCATTTGCCCTGGAAGTCCCTGCTGAATTGGGTGGGCTGCCTGTCACCGGCATTGGCGACTATGCCTTCAGCGGCTGCTCCGGGTTTGACGAAGTCGTCATCCCGGCGTCGGTGACGACGCTGGGCGAGGGCGTGTTTGCCGATTATAACGATTTGCGCCATGTCGTGTTCCAGGGGGCGAAGCCTACTGGCAGCGGCGACCTGGGCGGCCAGGCTTTTATCCTCTTTACCCAAGGACAACCAGGATGGGTTGACAGCGGCACCTACTGCGGCCTGACCACGCTCTCGATCAGCGGCGAGCGGGTCAAGGAGCCGGATTTTGAGCGCGGCGACATGCCATGGCCAGCATTCATGTACTTCAACCAGGCTTTTCAACTCACGATGATCGCCTATGGCGACCCGGACCTGACCGTCCGCTATGCTGTTGGCGACGCCGTGCCGTCGGCTGCCAGCCCTGGCTTGCTGTATGAAGGCGTCCCCGTCGAGTTTGATGACGCTACGAACGACATCACCGTCAGTGCCCGTGTTTTCCGGGGAATGACGCCTTGCAGCGGCGTCACCCGTTTCACCTTCCGCAATGCCAAGGAACTCAGCGAGATACTGGATTGCTTTGACGCGATTTTTGTGCTCCGCGACCCGACTAGGTGGCAGGTCATCGAGGAAGCCAATGGCAACCGCTACCTGCAAGCAGGGCCATATCCGGAAAAAGCCTTCGATCAGGCTGTTCTTGAATTCTATGTCCATTACCCGGAAAATGAATTGCCGGACAAGATCGGCTTCCGCTGGCGCCTGGTTTCAACTAAGGATAACCCGGGTTTCAATGACGCTGGCGAGTGGCATTTCTGGATGGACGGACATCTTGGCTGGTCGGGTCATAGACATCAAGAAGACTGGCAGACATCGTACACTGAAGTGACTCAAGGCGGCTGGCTGTCCGGCACGCTTTCGTTTGATGACTACTGGGCGAGCCAGCCCAATATCAGCCAGCTGAAGTTGGACCGCTTCATGATTGGCGCACCCAAGGCTGCGCCTAAAGTAACGGTCGAGCCGCCTGGTGCCGGCACAGTCAGCTATGCGACCACCGAGTGGCGACCCTTCCTGGGAACCGAACGCATGTCCGTCAACGATTGGGTGCAATTCCGAGTCGAGCCGGCGCCGGGATATGTGTTGGTGGAATGGCAACGCTTTGAACCTGACGACGGCCAATACGTACAGTATGGCACAGAGTCGCAGGTGGAGTTCCAAATCTATGCTGACGAGGATGGCGACCAGGCCGAAAACGACTTCAAGGTCGTGCTGGTGGCAGCGGTTCAAGTCCAGGTCACCCTCGGCGAAGGCGGCTGGTGGCCACCGCGATATGGCTACGCTCAGGACGAGTACACCGAACCCAAACTAGTCGATAAGGACACCGAACTCAAATTCTGGCCCGAGGCCTTGGAAGGATATGTCTTCACCGGCTGGAACGACGGCGTCACTGACATTGACCGCACGGTCGTCTGCAGCCAGGACATCGCCCTGCAAGGCAATTTCACCAGGTGCATTGATTCCGCGCCGCAGGCCAATGTCGTCAACACCGGCGATGCCGGCGAAATCACCTTCACCAGCGGCAAGGGAAAACTGACCGAACTTCATCCCGACGGAACTATTACCTATACTATAAGCGTCGCATATCCGGAATCGTACCGTTTCGCCGGATGGCAATTTGACCCGGGAACGGTCGTTGAAGCCCAAGTCAATGGCTCCGACTTGACAGTTACCCTCGACTGGGAGCAGACCAAGCAGTTTGCCCCGCAGGCGAGGTTCTACAAGCATACACGTTTGACGGTTCGGCCCGCAGCAGGCCAGGAAGGCCGCGGCCTGCTGCAAGTACGGAAGGACAACGGCACCGGCGAGGAGATCGTCCTGGACGAGGACGAGAGTGCGCATATCGACATTGGCTCGACGATCTGGCTCAAGGCCACGGGGCTGGGCGTCAACCGCTTCGAGCGCTGGAACTGGCAGTATGGCGGCAATAGCAGAAGCAGCGGCGATGCCGAGATAACAGTGGATATCAGGAACTATCCGTCCTACCAGTTCGCGGCGTCATTCGTCGCCCAGGCGTCCTTGACCCTGCACGTCGCCCCTGACGGCAATGGCACCGGCAAGTTCCAGGTCAACGGGGGGGACTACCAGCCGGGTCAACGCCATGACATCGGCGCCCGAGTCAGCATCCGGGCCATCCCCGACCCGAACAACCGCTTTGCTAAGTGGCTGGACAATGAGAGCGCCGACCCGCAGCGCACAGTCTACATCGAACCCGGAGACAACGTCTACACCGCCCAGTTTATCAAAACCGGCATGGTCACCATGAAAGCCAAGAATATCATCACAGGCAAACCCGACGGCGGCGTCGCCAATGTCTACACCCCCGACCTGGGCGCGGACTTGACCATCACCGCCACGCCACATTACGGCTATAGCTTCGTCAAATGGGAGGATAACGGTAGCACGGAACCCAGCCGCACCGTCACCGTCGGCGTTGACAGCCTAGAATTCACGGCTTTGTACCAGCCGGTGATCAGCGTATCGGCCTCCGCTCCGTCCGGAGGCGGCACCTTCACCGGCACCGGCCAGAAGCTGCATTCGGAATTCCCGCTGACGGTCACTGCAATTCCCTACAACGGCTACCGGTTCGTCCGCTGGCTTGACGCCCCGGACGCGACGGCCGCCCGCGTCCTCGATGCAGGCGACATCGTTGGCAACCGCATCAGCTTGCAGGCCATGTTCGTGCGTATCTGCAACGTCGTCGTGCAGCCGGAACAGCAGCAGCTCGGCACGGTCGCCATCACGGATAATGGCGGCGCCAACTTCATCTTCGACCCCAATACCGGTGCCTATTCAGCCTCGGTTGACGCAGGCACCAAAATTTCCTACGAGGCCATTGCCAACGCCGGCTGCGATTTTGTGCGCTGGGCTTGGGACGGCTCCAAAAATCCCGTTGTCACAAACATGACGATTGACAATTCCCGCACCTTCACGGCTGTGTTTGCGCAGTGCGCTACGATCAATTGCAACGTCAAGCTTGGTCTGGAGGACTGGGGCACGGTTGCCATGTTCTACGAGGGCGAACCCGCCCAGTCCGGATCGGATTTCCATGTCGGCAAGTGGATCGAGATCACGGCAACGCCCAAGCCGAATGCCCGTTTTGTGCGCTGGAGCGACGGGTCAACCTCAGCCGTGCGCAACTTGCAGGTGACCGAGGGCGAGAAAACATACATGGCTGAATTCGTGCGCACTTCGAGCATCACCGTCAACCTGACCTCCAGCACTCCCAGCGAACAACCCCCGAATATGCTCTGGAAACTTCCTTGGACAGGCTGGCTGGTCAGTGGTCGGACGGTTGTCTTCGACGTCGAGGACGACACTGGCAGAGACTGCCTCTTGCAGTTCTATGGGCAGTATGGCTGGAATCTGCCGTCCGAGCACGACCAGACCCGCACGGTGCCGCCGCAGCGGGAACTGGTTTGGGATTTCCAGTACAGCAAGATTACCACCGGCACCCTGGTCGGCTGGCTTAACCCCAGCAACCTCGGCGCCAAATGGCGCGTCAAGGACTACCCCGGCGGCGGGGAATGGCTGGACAATGGCGCCTCTGTCGTCCTCGAACAGGGCGAGTATGAAATTGAATTCTCGCCGGTTGTGGATGAATTCGGCTTCGAGACCTGGCACCGCCCGGACGTCCTGATCGTGGATCAAGGCGAAAGTGCGACTGTCACAGTTAAGCCCAACCAACGCCATAACTTCACAGGCAAATACCGCAAGTACATCCCGGACCTGGAATTGAGCTTCTCGCCGGGCGAGGTCTCGGAAAACGCCGGACCATTGGCGACGGTGGCGACGCTGCGCCGCCTGCCACGCGTCCCCGGCGGAGAGATTGACCGCCGCGAAAGCATCACCGTCGCCTTCACCGCCAGCGAGGCCGACGCACTCATCTTCCCGAAGTCGATCACCATCCCGCCCGAGCGCGAAAGCGTCCAGTTCACGGTCGGTGTGGTTGACAACAGCTTGCGTGAAATCACGGAGATCCTGGCGGATGACGGTGCGACCGTGCTGGGCCGCGGTCGCATGATCCGCCTGAACGGTCGGGTATCCGTCCCCTCGAGCTGCAATTGCGACGGCACCCCGAGTTCAGGCGCGGAAATCTTCGCCGAACTGGCCGTCTACGACAATGATGGTCCGGCCTTGCAGGTGACGGTCAACCCCACGACCATGCAGGAACCCTTGCCCCCGGACAGCGAGAAGCTGTATCCTAACGCCTTGACCGTTCGCCGCAACGACCATAGCGCCGTTGGCCTTCCGTCCATCACCGTGGCGCTGTCGGCGCTCGTGGACGGCGAGCCGGACGACAGCGAATTCGAGTTTCGTCAGAACGGCCTGCCCGTGATCGAAGTCGTGATACCAGAAGGCGAACTCGAGGTGACCCTGGACATCGCCACCCTGGATGACGGCGAGGAGGACGGCAACCAGCTCATCTCCGTATATGCCGACACTGACGCCGCGCCGCTGGATGAACCAGAAATCAAGTACGCGCCCGGCACCTGCTGGGTTGTGGTCAGCGACCTCAGCTTCCCAGATTACGTCGTCACCTCGGTTGCCACGCCGGCTGCGCCGCTGTCCGCCGGCGAGGTCCATGAACTCGAGGTGACCTTGAAGAACCAGGGTCGGATGCCCATGGCCGGCAACATCCCCCTCGCCGTCCATGCCAGCGCCAATGACATTCTCAACGACCAGAATCGGATCCTCGAGACGAACTACGTCGGCGGGCTCGAGGTCGGTCAGAGCGCTATTCTGCGCCTCAACGTTCCGCTTGAGATGGTGCCCGGTGCCAACTGGTGCTTTGCCGTCGTCGTCAATCCGCATAGCACCCTGCGTGAAGTCAGCCAGCTCAACAACACCACCTGGTCGGGAAAATTCACCGTCGAGGCGTCATACCGGGCGACGGTCGAGCTGGCTGACCCGACCCAGGTCACGTCCCTGATGGGACAGCCGGTGGCATTGGCTGGCCGCACCTTGCGGCTCGACTCGGACGAGCCGGTCGGCAAGGTCGGCGCGGACGTGTACGTCATCGTCAACGGCGTCCCGCGGATTCTGCCGGTGACCAGCGATGCTGACGGTCGTTTCGCGCTTGACTTCACGCCATTGCCGGGCGAAGCCGGCCACGTCGTGGTCGGTGCGTGTTACCCCGGCCTAGGAAGCACGACTGCGCAGGATGAATTCGACATTCTCGGGATGCGCTTTGTCAAGAGCGTCTGCGGTCAGAACAGCTCTACCAAGTATGTCCAGTGGGGCGTCACCATGAACGACGTCAATGTCTGCTCGCTGCAGCTGAGCAATCGCAGTCCCGCACCGCTGTCCAATCTGTGCGCCCGGCTCGTGAACGCGCCGGCCAATTGCGTGGTGGCTTGGAACGACGCCGGAACCGACCTGATCCTAGATGAACTGCCTGGCAACGCCACGCGCACGGTCATGTTCACGGTCAAGGGAACGGCGCCGACCCAGGGCAGAAACTACCAGTACTTCACCGTCAAGGTTACTACGGACGAAGGTGTCGCGCTTGACATCCCTGCCTACTTCCACGCCAAGCCGCGCTACGCCCAGCTGGCACTGGCACCGACCGCGCTGGATGTGACCATGCAACTTGACCCACAGAACAACTGCGGGACGCCCCGCAACATCGAAGTCGTCATCACCAACGAGGGGGCGGACGAGACCGGACCGGTCACGGTTTCCATCCCCGATCTGACTTGGATGAAGCTGGTCGGCGGCGATACCCTGGCTAGCATCCAGCCGGGCCAGTCAACGTCGTTCCTGCTCACCTTGACTGCGGACGCCAACACGCCGCTGAATGCCCCGCTGAGCGGTGCGCTGGCGGTCAATGCGCCTAACGCCGTTGTCGGCGTGACGCTGCCGTTCCGGGCGACAGCGGTAGCCGAGGGTACCGGTTGCCTGACTGTGGACGCCATTGACAACTATACGTATTATGAAGCCCATGCACCGCATCTCGAGGGCGCTTTGGTGGTGGTGCGCAACCCCTATACCAACGAGGAGCTGGCCCGCGGTGTCACCCTGGCCAATGGCAAGGTCACCCTGGAAGGACTGCCGGTCGGCCTCTGCAAGGTCACAGTCAGCAAGGAGAAGCATGCCGAATACACGAATAACGTCGAGATCCAGCCGGGCCGGGAAACCACCCTGGTGGCGTTCCTGGACTACCAGGCCATCACCTATTCCTGGAACGTGGTACGTGTCAAGGTCGAAGACCGCTATGAAGTCGAACTGATCGTCAACTACGAGACGCATGTCCCGATGCCGGTTGTCGAGACGATCATGCCGAACAAGATGCCGTTCCTGCGACCAGGGGAGACGTACATGTTCAGCGTGATCCTCATCAACAAGGGCCTGATCCGCGCCGATGATGTCGAGTTCACGCTGCCGGAGGTGTTCAACAGCCCGCAATGCGCCATCGCCTTCAATTACCCCAAGGGGACATACAGCCTGCTGCCGCAGCAGGCGATCACCATCCCGGTGGTAGCCACCGGAGCGACGCCGACCCGCTCGAGCGACGACTGCCTGGGTTATTCCCTGACCCTCTGGTCCTGGGAATGCGGCTTTGACCGCAAGTGGCACCGGGTCGGTAAGGTCTTCTCTGTCGATGGCTCGGAATGCGGTCCAGGCGGGGGCGGCGGCTACGGCCGCTTCCTCCTTGGCGACTTGGGCGGCCCTGCGGGCGGTAGCGGTCCCGGCACGTTGGCATATGTCATGGAGCCGCCGGGCGGAACGGAAAGGGTCATCATTGACGGCGATTGCGAACCCTGCACCAATGGCGTGATCATCGCTATGACTAAATGCGCCATTGGCTTTATCCCGGGCTTCGGCTGCGCCTTCGGTATCGCTGACTGCATGTCGGGGTTGAGAGGCGCCGCCGCAAGCGGCACCTTCTATTCTTGGGGCACCTCCAGTCTCAACTGCGTCTTCAACGCGGCCGGATGTTTCCATCCTGGCGGTACCGTAGCCTCTTGCTTGCTCGGTCTATTCACCGCCTGCGACGTCGCATTCAATATAGGCGTCCGTTCTGACGAGAATATCCACAAGCCGCAATGGCTGAAAGATTCCCAGGAAAAGCTCGATATTGTCGTTGACTTGGCTGAGCAGCACGTGGCGTATTTCCGGGAAATCTACGGGGCACCTTGCTGGGGTGATGCCGACCCGAAAGCCACCACGACGTTCTTCAACGCCTTCATGCCCTTGGGATTGCCCAACGGCATCGCCGCCCAGGTCAGCGATGCACAGAAGGCCACGCTGCTGACCGTGCTGCCGGAAGGCATCGAGCCGACCGACCTGGATGCCTTCGTGGCGCGCTGGAACCGCTCCGTGGCCTACTGGAGAACCTGCGGCATGGACGATTTCCCGGACTGCCCGGACGGTGCGAACCCGGCTGACTACCTCAGCCTGAAGCGCCTGTACGACCTTTCCCGGGAAATGGCTCGCTGCGAGGAAGAGGCCAGGATATTGGGCTATGAATCGGTCGAGGACCTGTACCTCAAGGTTACCAAGTACATGGAAACGGAACTCAAGGGCACCAGCTCCGTCTGCGCCCAGGTGACTCTCAAGATTTCGCAGACGGTGTCTTTGACCCGGGAGGCTTTCGAGGGCACGCTGACGCTGTTCAACGGCCATGAAAACAAGGACATGACGAATGTCCGCCTGCAACTGGTGGTGACCGATGCCTTTGGCAAGGACTGCACCGACCTATTTGACATCGGCGAGCTGCCGGAGCGGTTCGTTGAGTTGACGGCGATCGACGGCACCGGCGTCCTCGGCTCCAAGAAGACCGGCAGCGCAACGGTGCGGTTCATCCCTGAAAACGCCGCTGCGCCGGTGACGAGCAAGACGTATTTCTTCGGCGGCATCCTGTCCTACACCAACCCCTTCTCGGGCGAGACGGCGACGATCAACCTGACCGCCGTACCCCTCGAGGTGTTCCCTGGGCCGCGCCTGCAGATGCACTACTTCCTGCAACGCGACATCCTGGGCGACGATCCCCTGACCGAGGCCGTCGAGCCGTCCTACCCGGCTGAGCTGTCCGTCCTGGTCTACAACCCCGGCTATGGCGACGCCAAGAATTTCCGCATCGACTCCGGCCAGCCTGAAATCACCGGCAATGACAAGGGTCTGCTGATCGACTTCGCCCTGTGGGACTACGAGCTGAATGAGTCAATGCTCGATGGGCAGCCGAATTCCGCGCCGCTGGGGCAGGTCAACCTGGGTACCATCAAGGCCGGCGGGCATGGTCTGGCGCAATGGTGGATGACCGCATCGCTGCAAGGGCACTTCGTCGGCATGAGCGCCACCTACACGCACCTGACCAGCAACGGCAACTCGGACATCTGCCTGATTGACAGCGTCGATATCCATGAGCTGCACCGCTCCGGGCAGGACCTCGAGGGCAACACCGCCTTCCTCGTCAACGATATCTTCGACCCGAATGATACGCCAGACACCCTCTGGATAAGCAGGAATTTCGCCAACGGTACCGAGCCTATGCCCGTTGCTGTGTATGACGCCTGCACCGTTAGCGGTCAGGTTTTCGCGACCGATCCGCCAACGTATTCGTTCACGGTCACGCCCAGTAGCGGCAGCACCTGGTTCTACGTCAACATTCCGCAACAGGTTCTCGCCGGCTATGAGATCGTCAGCACCGCCCGCGGCACCGAGAACCTCCCGTTCCGCAACTGCTGGCTGACGGACCGAACCCTGCGGGAAGGTCATGATCCGGTTTACGAGACGCATCTGCATCTGTTTGACTATTTCCCGAACGCTGACGCGCAGGAATACGTCGTCACATTGCGGAAAAAGGCCGATGTCACCCTCGAGGTCGTCGGCTTCGGTGGCATTGACAGCTATATCGTGCCGACTGCCCTGCCGCATATCGATGTGTTCTTCAGCGACGGCATCCGCTTCAATACGTTTACTGCGGCGGACATGACTCTGCGTCGGCAGGGGCAGCTGGTCAGCCAGCAGGATCTGGAAAATTTGACCTTCGCGGTCGTGACCGAGGACGACGACAATAAGATTTACCAGTACCGCATCGGCAACCTGGGTGCGTTGACCATGGACGACGGATTCTACGTCCTGACCGTCCAGACCGCCGGCATTACCAACCGGGATGGCGCGGCTGGGCAGGTCGGCAGGCAGGCGATGTGGGTGAAGAGCACGGCCGCATATGGTGGTGTCAGCATCGCTCGCATGGAGAAGGTCGTCGCCGACGGCATGCGGGAAGGCGAATACCGGGTGGACATCGACTTCAACGGCGCGGTCCAGGCGGCCAGCGTGAACAGGAATGGGCTGACCCTCACCCGTGACGGTCAGGCCATCCTGCTTGGCGAGGACGTCGTCACCAGCGCCGGCAAACTGCCCGGCCAATTCAGCTTCACCGGGATCGACGCCTACACCCGGGGCGACGGCGTCTACCGGCTGCGCTTTGATGCCGCCGCTTCCGGAATCGTCGACCAGGGCGGCAATGCCAGCAACGCTACCAGGGAAATCACCTGGACGGTTGACGCTACCCCGCCTGGACACATTGCCGGATTGCACATCGAAGGCGACGATGGCGTTTCAGATGACGACGGCGTGACCTGGGGGCGCAACAAGACCGTTGCGGGTATCCTGCCCGAAGGTGGTCTGAAGGTGGAAATCCTCTACCGGATGACCGGTGCCAATACCGGTGCCCTGCTGAGCAGTCGGCAATTCGCCGTCGGCGAGACGGCGATGAACATTCCGGTCACCTTGCCGGTCGATGGCGCGATTACCTTGACCGTGCGGATGACGGACGCCGCCGGCAACAGCACGGACGACAGCCTGAATATCTTCCTCGATACGATTCCGCTGTCGGCGCAGTTCGCCGATTTGCCGGATGCGCCCCGTCTGCTGTTCAGCGCACCGCTCCTAAATGCCGAGCAAATCCTTGCCGGGCTGGCTCTGACGGTCAACGGCAGTGCCGAGGGCGTGGACTTGTCCGGCCTGGTCATCACTCCTGTACCGGGCAGTGACCGCGAATATCGGCTCGGGGGCTTGGGTGACTGCTCGAGGGTTTCCGGGACGCATCTGCTGCGGCTTGACCTGAGTGTGTTGAAGAAGGCGGCCTCCGGCCTGCCTGGTGCCGGCACGTGTAGCGCCACCTGGGAGATGCTGTATCCGCTCACCCAGGCCGAGAAGCTGGCCCTGGCCCAGGCGGCCAACAGCGGCTGGACAGGCTTTGACAGCGCGGGAGACGCCTATTGGACAGTGGATGAATACGTCAGCGCGGATGCGCCGGACACCGAGCCGCGCCAGTCCGTGCGTTCGGGCGCGGTCGGCAATGGTGAAACCAGCGTTTTGAGCCTGGTCGTGCCTGGTCCGGGCGTCCTGAGCTTCAGCTGGAAGGTGTCATCAGCCGCTGGCAGCGATGCGCTCGCCTTTGCGGTCAACGGCATCGTGCAACAGAGCATCAGCGGCGTGGGCGACGATTGGGCTGTCGTGGAAATGCCGATCACTGGCATTGGCGACCAGGTTCTGACCTGGACGTATTCTCGGGGGCATGTTGCTCCAGACGGCCAGAATTGCGGCTGGGTTGACCTGGTGTCCTACCGGAAATACTATGACGTGAAGTTCACAGCCGCCAGCCGGGTCTATGACGGCACCACGGTCGCCGCACGCAGCGGCGAATTGGTCTGTCAAGGGCAGGTGGCGGGACATGAGGTGGAAGTTACCGACGCGAATGGCGCGTATGCCTTTGCCACGCCGCACCAGGGACAGCACAAGCCAGTGACCTTGACCGGCGCGAAGCTGACCGGCGCTGACGCGGACTTGTACCTGCTCCGTATGGCGACCGCCCTGGCCGACATCTGGCCTAAGGCTGTCACTGTCGGCTTCACGGCGGACGACAAGGAATACGACGGCACAACAGCTGCAACCATCACGCTGTTGGATTTTACGGCTCAATTAACCCCTGCTGACCAGGGGAAGATAACGGTGACGGTTCAGCAGGCGGCATTCAAGGAGCCTGAACCAGGGAACTGGCCTGTCGCTATCCTTGAAAGCACTATCACCGGCAATGACGATGGCGACTATGAATTCAATTTTGCCGCTGATGTCAACGCCGAAATCCGGCATAATGTCCAAGTCATCCCTGGCGGCTGGAGCATGATGGTTATGAGTCTCGATAGCCTGACCGCCGAGTCACTCGCTGCCTGGGCGAACTTGGACATGATAGTGTTCAAGGACTCGACGATGCAAATCCAGCGGGAGCGTCCCGACTACGGCGAATCTTTCTGGGTCTTCAACAACGACGACGATCCCGTTGTCCTGCATGGCCTAAAGCGCCTTGACCAGCCGGACTGGACGCCGCCAGCTAGTGACAATGCCTGGATTATGGCTGGTCCGCCCGCAGAAGACTATGTCGTGCCTGAAGGCATGCAAGTCTGGACTTGGGATGGACGCACTTTCGTCCTGATCCCGCCAGGAGCGAAGCTGCCGGCAGGCAGCGCGGCCTGGTTCTGGCAGTGAAGAGGCACTGACGCCCACAACCTATTTTTTAACAACGAAAAGACACGAAAAGGCACGAAAATTTTTTTAGGGGTTGCTGTTTTGACGGATGGGATTGCACGCGAATTTGTGATCTGACCTATTGGTTTCTCCGACTGATCCTACCGATCTGCATCCTGCCTCTTGCACATGGGAACATTCGAACATGGGAGAGCAAGCATCAATCATAACCGGGACGGTTGCGCTACTTTCTAAACCGCATGCCATCCCAGCCGTCGAAGCAACACTTCTACAAATTTTCCGAGCTTTCCGTGCTTTCCGTGGACAAAAAAATTCTGATTGCCGATCAATGGAAAAAATCAACTGCTTTTTTTAGGGTATTTTTAGTGAACAACCCGCGATTTTTCACAAGAGAGATGCGGCATCTTGTTGCACGATCTGGATTTCGGGCGGGGCTGAATAATCGAGGTGTCCTGACTTTGCTTCTATTTTCACCGGACCATAGGGGGTGTAGGCAGTGCCACGTGCCCAGGAAAGATCGCAGAGCTGTGGAGCAATCGAGATTCTGCCGGCATCGAGCAGCGAAATTCCGAGAACATGTCTTTGCAGCCAGACGGCGGGCAATGCCGCCCAGCCATGACAGAGACTGTGCCGGAAGCTGCGGAAGCAACCTTCGCCGCACTCGCGGTGAACATCTCGCTTGCCGGGGGCGGGCAGTTCATCGATCCGCGCCGCATTCTGCATCCAGCTGATGTCAAAGTGTTCCCAGAAAGTGGTAGCGCCTAGTTGCAGCATGCCTCCCCAGTACTGGCGTAGGCAGTCCAGAGCCTGCTGGCGCTGTCCGGCCAGTATGCAGGCATCCAGCACAAAACATCCTAGGAAGGTGGATAGCCCTTCCGGCAGTTTGCCGGCAAAGCATTGATTGTAGACTTCCTTAGCATCTCTTAGCCCTGCAAGCACTTGCAAGGCGTTGGCAGCGGTGCTTGCAGTTAACGGGGGCAGGAAGGCAGCCATTTGCCGGGCGGCTGCTTCGCAGGATTTCGCCGTGTCGTTTTCTTCCAGAATCCTGCAGAGGTCGGCGCCTCGGCGCAAGGCGATCAGGAGTAGGGCGTGGTTGCCGGCAAGGATGGCCGGAGCAGCTTCCGAGTCTGTTCCGGTAGCCCAGTCCAAGAGTGCCCAGCCATTGCAGATTTCTGCATGCCCGTCACTTTGGATACGAGACATGAAAAATTTCAGCAGACCGGTGAGGTATTCCCGTTGTTCTTCGAGATATTTGCGGTTGCCGTGCATACGGTACCAGGCATGCTGGCCCAGTATCCACCAGATCGAGTAGGTCCAGCTTCCATTCATCATCTCCGGCAGCGGTGTTTCCCGACGCAAAAAATCCAGGCTGTTTTCGATGACCGGAAGTCGTCCAAACACGTACCCGGCCACCAACAATTCAGGGTAAAGGTCTCCCATCCACACCAATCGATCCCGCTTGATGCCGTCCCAGGCAAAATTCTGCAGGCAGAGTTCCAAGGTGTAAACGGAGGTTTCCCAGATTTGATTCAGCAAAGGGTCTGAACATTCAAATTCGGCTAGGCGCCGCCGACGGTGCTGCTGAAAGACGGCCATGACTTCTTGCAGGCCGACCGAGCGTTCTTTTTCCAGATTCTCGATTCGTGCAAAGCGGAAACCCAGTTCACCGAAAGTGGTTGTGCCTATTCTTGGCAGCTCGATCATTCCCTGTTGCAGTGCGTGTCCGTAATCCGGCTCTGAAAAAGTCTCTGAGGCGGATTCCCCGAAAGTTATTTTCAGGCGCGGATTTGGACCGGTGAAAGAACCGCTGACGATGCGTAGACCACCGTGCAGCTCGATGCCAAAATCCAGCAGCAAGCTGCCACCGGGGGCAAGGGTGCATTCAGGTCGGGATCGCGTGGTTGCCTGGCCGCTGCCGACTCGTAGCAGGATTTCTGCATGCTCAGCTCGTTCAGCACAAAGGATGCGCCGGGCAGGAAGAAACTCAATGTAATGATTGTCTACCATTTTTTACAACGAAATACATGAAAATCCCATTGTCACTACTGATGCAAAACACGGCGATGCGCACAATTGAACCGCCAAGACGCCAAGTAATCGGAGAAAACAACAGACCAAACCGCGATTCTACGTGCCATTCCATCCGGCAAAGCAGCAACCCCTATAAAAATTTTCGTGCCTTTTCGTGTGGTTCGTTGTTAAAAAATGGGTTGTGGGCGTTAGCCCACGCCAAGCTTTCCGTGTTTTCCGTGGACAAAAAAAGATTCTGATTGCCGATCAATGGAAAAAGTCAACTGTTTTTTTAGGTTTACGGGAGTTTTTCAATTTTCAGCAGGGCATAGCCATATCGGGCAACCGGCAGTACCGGTTCTGAGAGCTCCTTGTCGGCATACAGGTCCGTGATCTTGAGGCGTCCGTAGCCCAGTCCCGCCAGGTCCAGAGTCGCAGTGACTTCATCGCCGAGGTTCCCGATCATCACGAGTGCCTGCCCATCGGGCCGGACAACCGACGTCAGCCGGATGTCCGGTGCCTGGCAGCGCACCGGCTGGCGCGCCTTCCCCCAGAACGGATAGATTTTGACCTCGGGTTTCCCGTACCCGAAGGTGAACACGGTGTCCCTGGCAAAGGCGTAGTCCTTCTGGTTGCGGATGACCCCCTGGTCGCAGTGGTTCATCAGGGCATAGCCAAACGAGGTGGCGATCAGCGTTTTAACCTCCTCCTCGGGAGTGATCCCCTCGATGGCGCCCTTGGTGGAGACGATGACCCGGGGGACGATGCCGGACTGGGTGCCGACGGTGTCGGCCAGGATGTAGCTCTCCGGGAAGCGGTTCTGGTACAGTCCGCCGGCGCTGCTGCGCTCCCAGGTGATGGTGGTCGAGCAGAAGGCGGTGACCGGCACGCACTGGGCGTGGGTGGCGTGCAGCTCCACCCAGGGGCGCCCGTAGACCAGCTTGTTCTCGATGAACAGCATCGTCGCGGTGCGCTTGCACAAGTCCCGCCAGGTGAACAGCGACCGCCCACTATTAATTCCGGGCGGCGCGATCGACAGCATGTTCAGGTTGTGGATGAAAGGCACCCTTCCGGGCTTGACCCGTGTCCCTGCGCCGATGACGGTGTTGAAGCCGCCGCCAAGCGGGAAGCAGTCGAAGTTCATGCCGTCATAGCCCTGGCGAGCCTCGTTGCGCATCTCGAAGAGCATCTTGTCAATGTATTCCTTGGTGTGGGTGGCGACATATTCGTTGGCGGCGTCGTCGACCGGATAATCCCAGGGCAGCCACTCGGCCTTGTACATTTCCGCCTCCGGCCAGCGGAAGGAGTACAGCGCGGGGTTGTGGTACAGGAGGAAGTATTTTTTCCCGTACTGGCGCTTGTCAAACAATTTGCGGCGCAGGACGCGCAGGTCCAGCATCGGCATGTTCTTCTTGATCCAGGCCTGGTTGCGGTCAAAATAAGCATCCGTGAAGGCTCGGCGTTCCGCCTCCGACGGCGGATTGTTGCGGGAGTTCATCAGAAATTCAGTGTAGCTGTGGTCGTTGTTGGGCACTACCCCGATCGGATAGTACAGCGTATTGGCGAGGTTGCCGCCACCGTTCATGCAGGCATGGTCGGCGCC
>JAPXLT010000003.1:0-41152 GCA_033809415.1 Lentisphaeria bacterium | reverse complement strand
TTGCCCCCTGGGTGGGTGGGGCTGGATGATTTCTGAACCACGGCGAAAACATAGTGCCGGAAAAACGGAATTTCAAGAAAAATCATAAGAAATCATACGGAAGCATAGAAAATGTGATTTGAAACATAAAAAACCTCCGGAAGTCATAGCAATTCCTAATCCTGAAAATCGCTGTCCATCTGAGTAATTTGCGGATAAAAAGCGCACGGAGCCCTTTTTGGACGCGGTCTATTTACACTCAACGTCATTAATTTTTGCGACCTCAATGTTATCAGTGATTTACCCTAAAAAAGTCAACTGTTATTTAGGGTAAACATCTACGGCGTAATGCGTTATGCCGGACTCAGACCGATCCGGGCAACCTGCATCCTGCCTCTTGCACATGGGAGCGTCCGGACGTGGGCGGGCAAGCATCAATCACAACCGGGACGGTTGCGCTACTTTTTAAACCGCGTGCCATTTCATCCGTCAAAGCAGCAACCCTATATAAAATTTTCCGAGTTTTCCGTGCTTTCCGTGGACAAAAACTGGGTTGGTGGGCGTCAGCCCACGCCAAGTTTTGTTCTGTAATCGAGGGGTAGTGGTATTTGCTGCTCATCCGGCGGAATTCCTTCTGACGAAAGGATTTCCTGATAGAGCGTGGTGATCTCGATGATTCCTTCTCTGGCATCTGGCAGTTCCAGGCCTCCATCGGCCAGCAGAATGGCTTTTGCCTCAGCTGTGTGCCCGGTATGAAAAAGAGCCGCCGCACGATGAAACAAATTTGTCGGTCGTTTCTGGTCATCAGAAGAGAGTTTCCCGTACAAATCAAGGATTGCCTCCCAAGCTGAATATTGGGCGAGCAGTTTCATGGTTTCCTTGATGAGATAGGCGTCAGCCTCAGGGCGTTCCGATGCTTGAACCAGCAGGGAGAGAGCTTCGGAAACACTTTTCCCGGATTTCAGGAGCACATTCGCCTGCAAATGAAGGGTCCAGCTATTTTCCCGCAGAGAACGTGCGCTTCGAGCATGGTCAAGCGCACGTTCCCAGTCTTTTTGACGGAAATAATACAGAGCCTTGTGATAATGCACTTTCCAAGTCTCGGGTGCTGCGTCAAGAAGTTTTTTCCAGGCTGAATCGACAATGAAAAAGCGTGGCGGTTGGTCGTCCATTCGACTGTTCTTCAGCAGATCAACCCAGTCGGACTGATCATCGGAAACACTTCCGAAATCCAGCTGCGGCGCCAGTTTTTTCCCGGATCGCATTTCTTCGAGTGCCGCTGCGGGAGAACCCTGGTGTCGGAGAACTCCTTTCTGTAGCGCAATTGTCTGTTTGGTTTCGGCAAGGATCTGATCCATCTCCGACTCAGGCAGAAGTGTATCAAGCAGTTCTGTTACAGTCTCGACGGCCTGTTCCCAGGAGCCGAAGATTTTTTCCGGCTTTGCGTCGATCCCGCCGCAGGCCTCGAGCCATTCCCACGCGGTCGTCGGCGGCATGGGAAGGCATTCCTGCTGAGTTTTCGCAAGCCCCGCCTGCAACTCGAGATAATCTTCCAGCCCTTCGGAGAGCAATTTTTGCTGCCAGTGCTTTCCGCCGGTCGTGTCGCCCCAGACGAAGAGCTTGCGCCCTTGCAAACGCCTTGTGGACATGTGGATGAATCCGGTGCCGTCGTTGTTGAATAACGCCTCGTATTTACGGCTTTCCTCCGGGATGTTATAGAAGTGGTCACGGACAATCTTGAAATTTTCCGGATAGGTATGATCGAATCCCTCGCCGAACGGCATCGGGATGCGAGTGATAAAGTGTGAGCCACCGTCATACTTGTTGAGATAAGTGTCCATCGCCGGAACGACGACTCGGCAGCCTGGCGTTATCGGGCAGGCAATGTTACTCCACCAGTACATCGGGACAACATCCGCCGACGGATTGACGATGCGCACCCGGATCAGCAGGAAGCGGGAATCGTCCGGCAGCATAAAATCAAGTTGATACGGGGTCTTCCGATCTTGGGAATAGTCGTATATCCGGAGTACCTGCCCGTATTTCGGATCGGTCAGTTCGGCGGCAAAACGGCTTGAACAAGTATTTGCGTCATGTCCGCGCCGCCCGCAATTCCATTCGATGCCGCCTGCGAACCATGCATTGCGAATCGCGAGATTGCAGGGACGAAACTCTTGGTTGCAAGTCAGCAGCTCCTTTTTTCGCTGCTTGTCGTACAGGCGCCAAAGCCGTCCCCCCAGCGAGAGAACGAATTCCGCCCGCAGATACTTGTTTTCCAAGACGGCGGCATCGAAGGCGAGTTCCTGCTTTTCCGACAGGTCATAATCATCCTGCATCGTATAGGGAAGCGAGTCATCGAACATGCCGTAATTAATGAACAGTCCATCCTCCTCACCGAGACGGGATTCGATGGTCGAGCGGATGGGATCACGCATGGCGGGAAAAGCACTCGTTTTCCCGACCGGAACCCCCATAATTTTCATTTTGTAGAATGTGAGCATGCGTTTCTTTCAGAATAAAAATCCCGCCTGTTTCTGAATCAGTTGTGTAAGTTGTTCCTCGAGGAGAATTTTTCCCTCTTTTTCAATCCGAATCCATCCGGAGAGATAGCCTGTCTTGCCGAATGAAACAGTGATTTTTCTTCCTTCCGCTGTGGTGAAGGCGACTTCTGCCGCCGCTGCGGTTTCTTCGCAGCGGATTTCCGAAAGCGGTTTGTCCCCGACATCAATTACGTTCAGGAAATAATCGCGTGCCGCAGCTTTAGCGGGACTGACGGCAATCCGCCATTTGCCGCCGTAAGCAACTTGTTTCATAAATTTTTCCGGCGCATCCCAGTTGACGTTCACGCCATAATATTCCTTGCCTGGTCCGCCGATCTTTGTGATGACACCGTCTTTAGGGAGAAGTGTCGTGCAGCGAATCACACCGCCTTCATCGGTGACTTTTGCGGTTGTCAGGTTTTCATTTACCGCCGGCTCTTCCAGAAAGTGCAGAAGCCACTCCTTCCGAAAGTCCGGGTTCACTGATTCCACCCGGTCGAAGACGATGAACGCATCCGGCTGGATATGGATAAACTGGCGGTTGAATTCCCGGCATTTCTCGGCGCTGTAGACTTTCGTTGCATCGCCTGCAATGTATGTGTAAAACTCATTGGTCGAGAAGGCGCGGCATTTGCCTCCCAGAGGTTTGTTCTGGCTGCCCTGTGCGTCAGCAAGAAACGGTTCGTGTTTTTTAAATAGTTCGTCTTGTTCGGGGGTGTCCGCCCAGGCGTGATGGAACCGTTCGAAGGCTGCACGGCACTCCGCCTCGTCGGTTTGGAATTTTTCGGCGGGGTCATGGATCAGCATCGTATTGTGCGCCATCGAGGAGTGGTGGTACTTCACTTGAGCGTACCACGTGTCATTCCGGTAGCCGGCATCAATGGCCAAATACCCCTTGCGGAAGATCGTAAAATGGTTCTCGTCCCCCCGGGTCTTGTGCGAAGTAAGGGAACTTCCGATATTGAACAGCGCGCGGGTCGAGTCCGCATCGGTACCGCTTCGCATAAATAGAAGACCGCCGACGGGGAAATGCCGCGCCATCACCATCGGAGCTGTAGATTTTTCCTCATTTGCAGGGGGGATTTGGACGCCGTCCATGTCGTAGGCAAGATACTTGCGGAAGAAGCCCCAGTGATACGGTGGCGCTTTCGTCCGTTTGCTGATTTGTTTCTCATGGAAATAATCCGGATTGTATTTTCCGTCCATCCTGGCGATCGCTTGAGCGATCTGTACCGATTCGTCTGGGAAGGCTTTGCCGTATGCGCCGAGCACCGTGTAGAGATGCCCGGAAATGCTGAACATCCGCATAATCGTCTTGGCGTTGTCGCCGATGCCAAATTCTCGGATTGAGATATCGCCTTTGCCGGGCAGCATGTTCCACAAGAACCATTCTCCGTAATAGAGAAGATGTGTCAGTTTCGGCAGTTTGACCGGCGTCTGAAACGCTGCACGCCATAAGTAGAGGAAATCATAGCTGACCCACGGATACTGTCCGGCGGAATATCCCATTGCGGTGGTGGCCAGGATTCCGTCATCCTCGGCGACACCGTCGCGGAAACTCAGGCATTCGCGGTATTTGTCATATCCTTTTTTCAGCATATCGAGTGCGAGATCGTCGCATACGCCTTCGCGGTAAGCGAGGATACCCATGAAAAGTTCCGTATTGGCATCTCCGTAGAAACCACTGACCTTCCCGGTTCCTCCGTTGATTCCATAGAAGGGGCCATACCAGCCGTGGCGGGCATAGAGGATGTTGACATCAATGAAATCCTTTACATATTGTCGGCAGCGCACCGGATCGCTTGCGTTCCAGACCCAGTCCACTGCCGCCATGTTTTCGATCCGTCCGATGCCGTACCAGCTGATTGCGGTGCGTTTTTCCGCGCAAGTCCTGTAGGCGGAAAGATTATGGTCGAGAAATATCCACGTTTTTTCCGCGTATTTTTTGTCGCCAGTCAGCAGATACGCGAGTGCGCAGGTGAGTGCCTCTTCCTCATACGCATGGGGGACTGTGACTTCCTGCGTTGAATACGGGCGCGTGTCGCCGACGGCACCACGCTGCTTGTGCGTGAGTGTCGGATCGATAACGAAATTCTCGGCGTCGGCAAGAATCTGCTGGTACCCGGTCTTCTCCGCCCATGCACGCATTTTCGGCAGAATCTCCTGGTTGAGGAAGATGCGCGGGTGATCGGTTCGCAGATTCTGAATCCATGAGTAATCTGCCGGTAATATTTCCGTTGCATCGCGAATAGGCCCTGGTTTCCAAGGGTAGGCGAACCATGTGAAGGCGGGTTGGTCAAAGCCTTCGACTTCGATGAGAATGCTTCCGGCGGGCAGTTCTTTCCGGATGAAGGCGTTGATGCTCGGCGCAGCCGCAAAGTTTCCTGGATAGCCCGGGATTTTTTTGAGTTCGAGAAAAGGAGTGTGGTTGAGTTCGATCTCTTCGCCATTGCCGGCTTCAAAGAAGCGCAGCCGAATCGGCTTTTGCGGCAGCTTGTCGTCCGGAATGAGAAATTCGAGACAGGCCTCGTAGGAAAAATATTGTTTTGTGTCAAACCAACCACTTCGGATATCGAGCTGGACAGAAGGTTTTTTTACCATCTGGAGGTTTTTGATCCGTACCTTGCCATTGTAGACGCGGAATTGAAAGAAGACCGCGCCAGACTTTTCCGGCATTTTTTTAGCATTTTCAAAAACGTTGAATACGTAGTGTCCCGGACGGAATCCCTCGCCGCCAAGCGAGTACCACGGCCCGATGTTGACCGCATTGACGAGAAAATAGAAATCCTTGCCTTTTTCCACCGCCTCGAGGTCGAATTCGAGATAAGGGTAGTCTCGGCTGACTGGAAGACAAATCCCGCCCTCGGCTCGATTCCCGGACTTCGGCTCGAAGACGAATCCGTCTTCTTCTGGGATGATATTGCATTTTTCGTTGAGCCAATCCCCGCTGTAGGCATTGCTGGAAAATTTCATTTGCTTTCCGTCTTCCAACCAAAGTGTGTTCGCATCCGGATTTCTGATGATTGCCGCGTTCAGACTGCATGCAATCATGATACTGCAAAAGAATGCCGTAAGATTTGTTTTCATTGTGCTCGAGAACTTTCTCTGGAAGTTAGGGGGCAGGGTGCGGGGTGCAGGGGGGCAGGGTGCAGGGTGCAGGGGGTAGGGGTGAAGGGTGAAGGGTGCAGGGTGAAGGGTGCAGGGTGCAGGGGTGCGGGGTGCAGGGGTGCGGGGTGCAGGGGTGCGGGGTGTCTGTGTTCTGTCCACAAAGTCCACAAAGTCCACTCCGTGCGTCCCGTCTGCCCTGCCCGACGGCTGCTTCGCGCGCGCGTACCTTATAAGAGGTGGGTTGCCCCCTGGGTGGGTGGGGCTAGATGATGTCTGAACCACGGGGAAAACATAGTGCCGGAAAAACGGAATTTCAAGAAAAATCATAAAAAATCATACAGAAGCATAGAAAATGTGAATTGAAACATGGAAAACCCCGGGAAGTCATAGCAATTCCTAATCCTGGGAATCGGCGTCCATCTGCGGAATCTGCGGATGAAAAGCACTTGGAACCCTTTTTGGACGCGATCGGATTAGAACTATAGACCTCGTTTCTGGCAATGTCAAGTTTCCTGACCCGCTTTTCTGACGCCCCCAAGAGGAGATTTTTTGCAGCCAATCGTTTACGATGTTATAGTACAAATTTTCGTGCCTTTTCGTGTGGTTTGTGGTTAAAAAATGGGTTGTGGGCGTCAGCCCACGCCAAGTCGAACTGGTTTCAAACGTTAACAGATGGAGTAAATTGATTATGGACAACGAACTATGCAAAACAACGCCGGATTTTTGGATCACTTCTCTGGAAGGCATCAAAGCGTATCTGGAAAAAACGGTTGTCCGTGGCAATGTTTCTGTTGCTGGATATTCTGCGGGCGGGCGCGAAATTCTTTGTTATTCCTATGGCGAGAAAGAGGATCTTCCTCAGACGGTATCCCTTTCATCCGCATGGGCTGCCAAGAAACCCGAACTTTATACCCGTTTGCCGGAGCGGAAGCGTCTGACTCTCTTCATCTACGGGGCCATTCACGGTGCAGAAGTTGAAGGCACGGCGGGGCTGATCAATTTGATTAACATTCTTGAGAAAGGTTGCGACCTTCGTGGCAGGAAGCATCCCGCAATCGAGAAGCTGGCTGAACATTTCCGCATTGTCATTGTGCCGATATCGCAGCCCGATGGGCGTGCACGCTATAAACTGGATAGCCTGGTGGGGCAGGACCTCGATACTTTCCAATTTTATGCGCATGGCATCTGGAAGAACGGTGTTCCCTGCAAGTATCCCCAGCATAAAGAAATTTTACCTTTGCCAGTGGGCGAATTCAAACAGCTTGGCGCATATTTTAACGACAACGGGGTCAATTGCCAACACGATGACTTTTTCGGAAAACCCCAGGAAGAAGTGAAAACCCTTATCCGGCTTGTGCATGATGAACGCCCCGACTGTATTCTATCCTGCCATGCCTGCGAGGCAGACCCCGGCTTTGCCGGGCCGGCTGTTACAACCGGTCCGGCTGCCGATCAGATGCTGCTGCAGATTGCCGCTGTGGTGCTGGCACGGCATATCAAAGCAAATTTGCGTCCGTATAACCGAATCCCGGTAAAAAAACACAGTTATTTTTACCTCCAGGATATCCTGTATCTGGCCTCCGGCGGATTGCCACTGCTCTATGAATTCCCCCATGGCTGCGTTAATACGCCATTCACGCATGAGGAGATCGTCGACCTCGGCTTGCAATTGTTCGAAGAAATCATGCAGTACGGAGTAGAAACACGATTCATGCCACGTTTCTAATTTTTTTAACAACGAAAAGCCACGAAAAGCCACGAAAAAATTTTTATAGGGCTGTTGCCCTGACGGATGAGTCCGCTTTGGCAAAATTCTGGTATGCCAAAAATGACATGGGGACATTGGTTCAGTTGACAGATGGCTTCTGAAGTAGTATCTTTTTGACGGTTATTTTATAACGTGGTACACTTTGCAGGAGCTGAAGCGTTTATGCTGACATTGTTTCATCTTTCCGCTGTCTATCTGTTTTTGATCCTGCTGGTAGTTCTGCTGGTTTATCTGGCGAAAATTGTCGACCGGCTTAATGCCCTGCTGCTATCGGTGGAAAAAATCCGCCAAAGCCGCGTGCCGGAAGAAAAGGCGGCAGTGGAATCAGAGCCGGCTACGCAAGCTCCTTTGCCGGTGCCGGAGGAACCTGAAGCGGAAACTCCGCCGCCGCTTCCAGCAGAAGAGCCGGTTCTTGAAACTCCGCCGCCGCTGCCGGTGATTGCGGATGTTATGCCGTTGAAAGAAGAGGAAAAGCCGATTCTCGAAACTCCACCGCCGCTTCCAGCAGAAGAACCGGCATCGATTGTCGGGCAAGTTCAGGGGCGGATGCGTTCTTTGAAGAACTGGCTTTTGTATGGGCAGTTCGAGTCGCCGGAAGCGTCAGGGCGTTCGGCGGAAAAACTGCTGGCGGCTACCTGGCTTCTGCGGGCTGGGATCCTGGTGATTCTGTTTACGGCGGCCTTTATGCTGAAGCTGTCGATCGAGCGCGGCTTGCTGGCGCCGGAAGGACGGGTGGTTTTCAGCTATGTCACCGGCGCGGTGCTGTTGTTTTTTGGAATCCGTCTGCAACATGGCGCATATCGTCGTCTGGGACAGGCCATCCTGGGAATTGCTCTGGTGCTATTTTATTTCAGCACCTTTGCGTTGAGCGCGATGTATCACTTGGCACCGGCCATCGTTGCCGCTGGTCTGATGATTCTGACTACAATTGCCGCCGGCTTTATTGCGCACCGGTTCAATGCACTGGCCGTGGCGATCATTGCCATCCTCGGAGGCTATGGCACCCCGATTATGCTCAATACCGGAACGAAAAATTTTCCGGGTCTGTTTGCCTATATGCTGCTGCTTGGGATTGGTGTCTTGTGGCTGGCGGTCCGGCGCAACTGGCTGCCGCTCAACTGGCTGAGCATGCTGTTCTGCTATGCGCTCTATCATCTGGCCAGCGCAAAGCATTTCACTCAGGCGGATTTCCCGGTATTGCTGACGGCATTGATCCTGTTCTTTATTCTCTATTCGACGGTTGTGTTTGTGCACAATGTGCGCCATCGCACGCCGGCTACCGTGCTTGAAGTCTGCGCATTGCTGGGCAATGCTGCCCTGTTTTTTTCCAGCGCATGCTTGTTGATCGGACGGATGACGCCGGAGCGGCTCTGGTATGCTCCGCTGACTCTTGGCTTGACGGTGTTTTATATTGCTCATGCGTATTTGTTCATGAGTAGAAAGCTGCGGGACAAGGGACTGGTCTTGTCCTTCCTGGGACTGGCGGCTTTCTTCCTGGCACTGACCTTTCCAGTGGTATTTTCGGCGCGTTGGCTGGGAGCAGCCTGGGCGATGCAGGCGTTGCTGATGCTTTGGCTGGGATATTCGATGAACAGCCGTTTTCTGCGCGGCGCTGCCTGGTTGCTGTTTATCATCTGTCTGGAACGCTTTGCTTTCCATGATCTCGGACGGGCTTTTATCTTTGGTCCGAGGAATTTTAGTTTGGATGCAGCAGCTTTCTGGCGCGGGTTTGCTGAACGGATCGTTCAGTTCATAGTGCCTATAGCCTGTCTCGCGGCTGCCGCCAGAATCAGCCGGCGTCCGCCTCCGGAAGGAACGTTGTCTGTTCCGGAAGGCAGCGATATCAAGGAAAGGACTTTGCCCTTTGCCCTGCCGACCGCCTTGCTTACCTGCGGTTTCGTCCTGCTTTTCCTGTATCTGAATTTTGAAGTACACCGTACCATCAGTTTCTGTTATTGGCCCTTCCGTCCGGCTGCGCTGACGTTACTTTGGGTGCTGGCTGCCGTTGCAGTGCTGCCTAGGCTCAAAGCAGACGAGGGCAGAAGCGTCTGGCGCTTTTTCTTCCAGGTACTCCTGCTGGGAATACTGATCAAGACCTTCTTCCTGGATTTTTGTGGCAGCAGCCCGGATTTGAGGCTTTTCTATATCACCGATAAGTTTCTCTGGCGGGACAGTGCCATGCGTACCCTGAATTTCGGCTTCCTAGTGCTGGGAATCCTCTACTTCCGGAATTTTCTCTGGGATCATGAAAAGAAGTTAGGGCAGCTTTGCGGCGTTCTCTGGCCGGCATTGCTGTTTATCTATTCGACTTGGGAACTGAATACGGTGCTGGCTCATCGTCTGCCTGGTTTGATGGGGGGTGGAGTCTCAGTATTGTGGGGCACCTTCGCTTTCTGCTTTGTCTTCCAGGGACTGAAAAAAGACCTTTCTTGGCTGCGTTACCTGGGATTGGGACTCTTTCTGCTGGTTGTCGGAAAAGTCTTTCTCTACGATCTAAGCCGCCTGGATGCAGTCTACCGCGTGCTGGCCTTCCTGCTCTTCGGATTGCTGCTGATGGGCGCCGCATTCATCTACCTGAAATTCTGGAAAGCCGGTACGGAGGAATAGATTTTTTAACAACGAAAAGACACAAAAAGACACGAAAAATGATTGGTGGTGCTATGAGAACTTTTTTTTGTTTATTCCTCTGTGTCTTTTTGACGGGGGCAACCTGGGGGGCACTCTGTGAATATGAGATAGCGGTATCCACTGGGGATTCCAGCGCTCTGCTAAGTCTGGAGTTGCCGGCGGAAGCCTTGATCTCGCTGGGCGGACGCCCGGAACGTCTGCGGATTCTTGACCGGCATGGCAAAACGGTTCCTTGGTTGCGGGAACAGATCATGAGCAGCGCCACCGTCCGCGTACAAGACGAATGCCGTAGCGTGGCAACCCTGGTTCGGGAAATCGGGCAGGGTGCTCTCGAACTGCACTTCGAACTGGACGAAAAATCGCCTCAACCCAATGGCTTGAGTATCGAGACCAGTGTAAGGAATTTCGAACAGACAGTCGAAATTCTTGGTTGGGAGAATGACGCCTGGCACAGTCTGCTGCAGGATGGCTTCATCTTCGACAGTAGTCGTGTCTTGCAGCTGCGCAATGTCGATCTGACTTTTGACAGCCGAAAATGCCGTAAATTCAAAGTGCTGATCTCCCAGGCCGCTCTGGAACGCCAGGCGGAATTGCGCTCCGTGCGCCAGACTTGGAACAAGGACGAAGCCATCGAGACGGTTTCTGCCACCGAGGTGCGTACGCAGGCCTTTAAGATCGAGCGTGTACGCTTCTGGCAGCGTTACGACCGCCAGGCAGAGAATAAACCCTGCTGGCTGGCGGTGGATAGCGGGGAATTCTCGATGCAGAGTCTGCCCAGCCAGAAGCAGACCAGCATTGAATTGTCACCAGTTTGTTTCCCAGTCTGCGGAATCCGCATCGAAAGCGCAGAAGCCAACTTCAGCAGAAAAGTCCGGGTGTTGCGGCAGAAAAATCAGTTTCTTGCCGAGGAACGCATCTGGGCCATTGATCTGCCAGGCTACCGGAAAAATCACCTTGACTTGCGCTTTCCGCCGCAAAACACCGGCTCTATGCAGGTGATCTTTCAGGATGATGACAATTCCCCGCTGAAACTGCAGAAAATCCAATACCTGATTCCCGCATACCGCCTGTTATTTTTTGCGGAAGCGGAGCAATTGCCCTGCCGTTTGACAGTCGAACCTGATGGTGCGGAACCAGATTACGGCAGCGCAGAACTGATTCGCGAGGCCTTGCAGAAAACTACGGTGCAGAAAGCGACGCTGCTCGAGCGCAAAGGCGATCCTGTTCCCCTGCAACCGCCGCAGTCAACCTTCTTTCCGCGCTGGACCCTGTATGCCGTGCTTTGCCTCGCTGTTGTTGCCCTAGCATGGGCGCTCATCACCGCTGCACGCAAAAACAACACCGATGATTGATTTTTTTTACCACGAAAGGCACGAAAAGGCACGAAAATTTCACATTAGCAAAATATTGCAGGATCGGGCTTCCAAAAGTCTGAAAATGGTTTATACTTTAAAGATGTTCTTTTCCCGTGGTCACAAGGAGGATTCATGAAAGTTGTATTTTTACGCAGTGTGCTTGTTGTTTTTGCCTTTACGGCTTTGGCGGCCTTTGCTCAGGAATATCGTTTCGAGGTGAAGACGGACAAGCCCGATGCGATCTATCAGCAAAATGAACCGATTGTCTTTTCGGCGCTGGTTCTGGCGGATGGGAAACCGGCCAGTGGCATGAAGGTGGATTATCTACTGCGGGGCGACGGAAATCTGACCGAGAAAGGTTCCTATGTTACCGGCGAGTCTGCGTATGAAGTCAAGACTTCTCTGGGGTTTCCAGGGTGGGTGCAGATCCGTTTTACTCTATTCAATGCTGATGGCACTCCGATGAAAACGCTGAATCATCGCAAGCAGGAGGTCAATTTGACGGGCGAGATCGGAGCAATGGTAGACCCGCTGAAAATCCAGGCTGCAGGCGAAGAACCGGCGGACTTTGATGCCTACTGGGCGGCTGCCCGCGCGGAACTCGATGCGGTTCCGCTTCAGGTAAAAAAAGCGCCTGCAGAAGTCCCGGAAGCCCATGACGGCAAGTTCGAGTGCTGGGATGTCAAAGTAGACTGTGCCGGGGGAATGCCGGTATCTGGGTATCTGATCGTGCCGGTTGGCGCTGCTGAGAAGAGTTTGCCGGCAGTTGTCAGCTATCATGGTGCTGGTGTATATTCAGCGAACAAGCCCTTTCATCACGCTGCACGGGGTGCCATTGCTTTGGATGTCAATGCACACGGAATCGAAAACGGACAGCCTGCCGAATTTTACAAGCAATTGAACCAGAATGAATTAAAAGGATATTCGCACCGCGACAAAGACGATCCGATGAAATTTTATTTCCGGGGGATGTACATGCGGGTGATGCGCGCCTTGGATTATGTCAAATCTCTGCCGGAGTGGGATGGCAAGAACCTGATTGTGATTGGTGGCAGCCAGGGTGGTGCCCAGGCGATTGCGGCGGCGGGGTTGGATTCCCAGGTGACCATTTGCATTGCCGGGGTGCCGGCTATGAGTGAGCATTCCGGTTCTCTGGCGAAACCGCAACGTCAACCGGGTTGGCCACGCCTGTACAAAGCAGACGCCAATGGTCAGCCGGATAATCCGGCGGTGTGCAAGACGGCTGCCTATTTTGACAATATTTACTTCGCCAAACGAATCAAGGCGGAAGCCTGGTTCAGCACTGGTTTTGTCGATAATACCTGTGTGCCTACCGGCGTTTTTGCCGCATTTAACAATCTCCCGGCAGGCATCGTCAAGGAAATCACCACGACCCCAGCAGGGACTCATAGCGCACCCAATACAAAAGGCAATGCTCGCCTGAATCAATTCTTCAAAGATCTAAAAGCAAAATAATAAAACTTTTTTAACCACATGGACGAACCATCCGGATTGCTTGTCCATTGTCCATCGTCCATCGTCCATTAAGTTAAGTCCATTCCTGTCCATTCCTGTCCATTTCGTCCATCCTGTCCATTCCTGTCCCTGTCCATTGTCCATTGTCCATCGTCCATTGTCCATTGTCCATTGTCCATTAAGTTAAGTCCATTCCTGTCCATTTCGTCCATCCTGTCCATTCCTGTCCCTGTCCCTGTCCATTGTCCATTGTCCATTCAGAGGTCTATCATATGTCAGTCTTTTTCTATAATACGCTGAATCGCCGCCGGGAGAAATTCGTCCCCTTGCAGCCAGGTAAAGTCGGCCTATACACTTGCGGACCGACCGTCTATAACTATGCCCATATTGGCAATTTTCGTTGCTATGCGTTCGAGGATATTTTGAAGCGCACTCTGCTTTTTCATGGGTATGCAGTCCGCCACGTGATGAATCTGACTGATGTGGATGACAAAACCATCAAGGGGTCGAGAGACGCTGGAAAATCCTTGACCGATTTTACCCGCCAATATAAGGATGCTTTTTTTGCCGATATCGAACGCCTGCGTTTTTTGCCGGCGGATGTCTACCCGGCTGCAACAGAGCATATTGATGACATGATTGCGATTGTACGCATCCTGATGGAGAAGGGGATTGCTTATCAGGCCGAAGACGGCTCTGTTTATTTCTCGATTGCCAAATGGCCGCAATATGGACAACTCGTCAATATCGACCCGGAGCAGATGCGTTCCGGCACCCGGGTCAAACTCGATGAATATGCCAAGGAGTCCATCGCGGATTTTGCGTTGTGGAAGGCCTGGGATGAAGCCGACGGGGAAGTCTTCTGGGAAAGTCCCTGGGGACGCGGGCGGCCAGGCTGGCATCTCGAGTGCTCCGCGATGAGCAGCCGCTATCTGGGACCGACTTTTGATATTCATTGCGGTGGTATCGACAATATATTTCCGCATCATGAAGATGAGATCGCTCAGAGCGAGGCCGCCAATGACTGCCGTTTTGTCAACTACTGGCTGCATTGTGCGCATCTGGTTGTCGACGGCCAGAAAATGTCGAAATCCCTCGGTAATTTCTATACGCTCAAGGAACTGCTTGATAAAGGCTACAGCGGTCGTGAAGTGCGTTGGGTGCTGATTGGAACGCATTACCGGCAATCGCTGAACTTCTCCTTCAAAGCGCTCGAGGATGCACGCGCTGCACTGCAACGGCTGGATGCCTTCCAGACGCGCCTGCGGGAAAATGCCGGCAATCCGGATGGTGATATTTCTGCGTTGCAGCCTGTTGTGGCCAAGGCCATTGCGGATTTCGGTGCGGCACTGGCGGATGATCTGAATGTCTCCGCCGCTTTTGCTGCATTGTTTGATCTGGTGCGGGAAGTGAATCGTCTGCTGGATGCGGCGCCCTTGGGCGGAAATGCTGTCCGTGCAGTGCAAGAGTGCCTGAGTCGGATGGATTCGGTGCTGGCGATATGCCAGCCGGAAGCTGGATCAGATCAGGTTCCGGCAGAGATTCAGGCATTGGCGGAAGAACGCCAGGCAGCTCGAAAGGCAAAAGATTTCGCCCGTGCAGATGCTTTGCGCAAAACACTCGATGAACAAGGGTGGTTAGTCGAAGACACGCCAAAAGGACCACGCGTTCTGCGGAAATAAGGCAGGGTGCAGGGTGCAGGGTGCAGGGTGCAGGGTGCAGGGTGCAGGGTGCAGGGTGCAGGGGGCAGGGGGCAGGGGGCAGGGGGCAGGGGGCAGGGGGCAGGGTGCAGGGTGCAGGGTGCAGGGTGCAGGGGGCTGTCTTCCGTCCGTGTAAAGTCCGTGTAAAGTCCGTGTAAAGTCCGTGTAAAGTCCGTGTAAAGTCCGTGTAAAGTCCGTGTTTAAAAAATAGCTTTCCAGCGTGGGGTTCCGGCGACCCAGGTTTGCACTGGGTTCCAGTCGTGATCCGTGACTGCGAAATCTGCGAAGAAGCCCGGTTCGATTTTACCGAAGTTCTCGAGTCCCAGTGAATTTGCCTGGTTCCATGCCGTCATTTTGACGATTTCGCTGGGTGGCAACGAGGTGACTCGAGCTACCTTCTGGATTCCCTTGAAGAATTGCAGTGTGCTTCCTGCAACCCGGTCAGCGTGCGCCAGCATGGCTTTTCCATTTTTTACGATGACCGGCAGCCCGCCTAGAGAATAATTCCCGTCGGGCATTCCGGCGGCGCGGATGGCATCGGTGATTAGCATGACCCGGTCTGCTCCTTTCATCTGCAAGATCAGCTTGATCATCGGGTCCATCAGATGGACTCCGTCGCAGATGATTTCAACATAGATATCCTTTTCGGTCAGACCGGCGCCGACCATGCCGAAACGCAGGTGATGCAGGGGTGTCATCACATTGCAGAAATGCGTGAGATGTTTCATGCCGGCCTCGAGGGCTTTCAGGGTCTGCTCATAATCCGCAGTGCTATGGGCACCGGACGGCATAATCCCTGCCTCGGCAAGCTGCCGGGTGAATTCCATGGCACCAGGCAGTTCCGGCGAATACGAAACCTTGCGAACCGGACAGATGGCATTCAATTCCGCGACCAGTGAAAAATCCGGGAGTTTCAGGAAATCCGGATTTTGTGCGCCGGCGCCTTCGGGATTGAAGAAAGGGCCTTCGAGATGGACGCCCAGCAGGCGGGCACCATCGTTGTTTTCCGTCCGGTATTTTTCGGCACTTTGAAGAGTCTTTTCCAAGTCCTTTTTGCTGACGGTAAGGGTTGTTGCCAGAAAGCCGGTGACACCCTCTTGCAGTTTATCGCGTCCGATACGGCAGATGGCTTCTTCGGTACCGTCGCAAAAGTCTTGATTGCTTCGGCCATGGCAATGGATGTCAATAAAGCCCGGCAGCAGGCGCAGTCCCTCGAGGTCGATAACCTGGTCTGCTTCCGGTAATTTTCGGTTCGAGGTGAAGACCTGTTCGATGCGGTCGCCAGCCAGCAGCACTGCGCCTTTTTCGATGTGAACACCAGGTGAAATCAGGCTTGCATTCTGAATTAACGTACGCATTGTAATGCCTCGTCATTGAACCGCCAAGACGCCAAGAACGCCAAGGTCGGCTTTATGGAGTTGTATCGTCGGCAGGGTGCAGGGTGCGGGGTGCAGGGGGCAGGGTGCAGGGTGCAGGGGGCAGGGGCAGGGTGCAGGGTGCAGGGTGCAGGGGGCAGGGTGCAGGGTGCAGGGTGCAGGGTGCAGGGTGCAGGGTGCGGGGTGCAGGGGTCGGACAGATCGGCGATGTTGGGATTAGCCCTGAAGGGGCGTGACATACCAGCCCAGGGCAACGCCCCATAAGCGTTAAGTTGTTTTGTTGATCTCGCCTTGGTGTGATATATTATTGAAAGGGTTCCGGTCTTTCAGTAATCAAACCATACCACAGAGGCAACATGAACAGCGCGGTCGACTTCATTCAAACTACGGCCTGGGACGACATCGCATCCTTTTTCCCGGCGAACTGGGAGGAACGGGCACAAGCCCTCGGCGTCATGAAAGGCGCACGGCAGGACAAGGACCTCGGCAAGACCATGCATGCCCTGATGATCTACCTCGCCTGCGGGCTGTCGCTGAAGGAGACGACCGCCCGCACCCGGCTGGCAGGCCAGTACGTCTCGTCGCACGTCGCCCTCCGCGACCGCCTCATCAAGTTCGGACCCTTGTTCGAAGAGATGTGCGGGGAGCTTTTCGGCGCCCAGAACGACCTCGCCCCGATCCCGGGCCTGAAGCTCAGGCTCGTGGACGCTACCGACATCGAGGAGCCGGGCCCGACCGGCAGCACGTGGCGCTTCCACTATTCGCTGACCATTCCCGATGCGGGATGCGACTTCACGAAGCTGACAAAGGCGAAAGGGGCCGGGGTGGGCGAGTCCTTCATGCATTTCCCGGTTTCGGAAGGCGACCACCTGGTCGCGGACCGCGGCTACAGCAAGGCGAACGGCATCGCATACGTCGCCCGCAGGGGCGGATACGTTTGCGTGCGCCTCCACCACGCCAGCCTTCCGCTGTCCGGGTCCGACGGCACCCCCTTCGGGCTCGTGGGCAAGCTCAGGGCGCTCACGCTCCCGGGGCAGGCGGCGGAATGGGACTGCGCCATCCGGGACCCCGGCACCGGCGAACTGATCGCCGGGCGGATATGCGCGATCCGAAAAAACGAGGAGCAGATCGCGCTTGCCCACAAGAAATGCCGCCGCAATGGTTCCAAGTACAACTACACCCCCAGCGAGGAAACCTATTTCGTCAATGAGTTCGTCATCGTCTTCACGACCTTCGACAGGGAGCGCTTCCCCCTGTCCGCCATCCTGACCATCTACCGCTGGCGATGGCAGGTGGAGCTGGCCTTCAAGAGGCTCAAGAGCCTGCTGCAGCTCGGGCACCTGCCCACGAAGGCGGAGGAAAGCTCGAGGGCATGGCTCCACGGCAAGCTTTTCGCTGCATTGTTGATCGAGAAAATCTCCCGCCACCTGGACGGGAGCTTTTCCCCCTGGAGATGTTTCGGGGGAAAGCCCGGCCAAGGAGAGCTGGTGGACAATATTCGACTTCATGGCGCACTCCTTGAGGCAGTGGCTGCTGCCGGCCCTGAGCCTGGGGGAAATCAGGGAACACTGGCCTTGGATTAAAAAGAGCATCCGGGACGCGCCCCGGAAAAGGAAACTTCAGATGGAAGACTGGGAAGAAATCATGGTACCTCAAACAACTTAACGCTTATGGGGCAACGCCCTGGGTCAAGGATCACACCATCGGCAAAGCCCTGTAAGGGCGAGACATAATCCCTGTCCAAAATTATTGTACGCCAAGGTCGGCTTTATGGAGTTGTATCGTCGGCAGGGTGCAGGGGGCAGGATTAGTGGCGAGTGGCGAGTGGGGGCAGGTTTAAAGAGTGGCGCAACCGTCTCGGTTGTGATGGTGCCTTTAGTCTTTTCCTGCTGAATGGCGTGGCGCGGGGGGATGTCCTTGTCCTGTCCACTTTGTCCACACTGTCCACCACGTCTGACCCGCACCACGCACCACGCACTACGCACCACGCACTACAGTCTACGCATCGTCTATTTTTCCAGCGTGATGGTGTCAGCAGTATAGACGATCTCTGCATCGGCATGCTGCAGCAGATAAGAGGCCGGCAGCTCCGGAGTTACTCTACCAGTGCGGATTTCTTTCAGGGGCGCGGCCTGTTCCGGGAAGCAGGCCAGCAGCAGAAGTTTGCGCGCCGCCAGGATGGGTTTCATGCCCATGGTGACCGCCTGATGCGGCACAAGGCGTTCGTCGCCACCGGCAGTCAGGCGGGCATTGGTGGCAATGGTAAGGGGTTTCAGGTCAATCACCCGGGTAGGCAAAGCGGCAAAATCTTCCACGGAAATTTCCTTTTTGCTTTGCGGCTCATTAAAAGCGATATGTCCATTGAAACCGATGCCGAGCAATTGTAGATCGAGTCCACCTGCATCAACCAGCGCCTGATCGAAACCGGCTGGATTCATCGGATAGGGAAAATGCCGTTGTTTTTCCGTGAAGCCGAGTGCCGCATCCAAGTGCTGGAACAGATTCTCTTCCATATAGCGTTGATAGCTTAGGGGATGCTTTGGAGAGACCGGATGCCCATCCCCGGCGATATATTCATCGAGATTATAGGTATGCAGACCATCGAGCACAATTTTATTCTGATTCAGTTTTTCCGCCAGCAATGGATAGAGTTCGAGCATCGTATTGCCAGTAGCCAAGCCAATGTTGACGCGCTTGCCCTGTTGGCTGGCCTTGGCGATAACCTGAAAAATCTGCTCGGCACCATATTCGCTCATGGCTTGATAGTTGTCGACTTTTTTCCACCGTGTCATCGTTGTTTTTCCTTATCTCTGAAAGTATTCCAAAAAAGTAATGCGTCAGTAAAACTAGGTGACAGTTTTTTTTACAACTAAACTAAAGACACTAATGGACACGAAAAAATTTCATGGCAAGCACGCCGCATTCGCGCAGAAAAAGCCATTTCCATGAAATTTTTTCGTGTCCTTTCGGGCATTTCGTTGTGCTACTATTGCCCAACTTCTTCTTTTTTGGGAAAGATTTTTCTGAAAAGAAATCTCCAAGTCATTGGCATACAATCGTTTGTCCGATTGCTCCGAATGATTGTAGTGCCTTTACAAGGCACTGTCTTTGGGGGATTCTCCACCCCAGACTAAAGTCTGGGGTTAAGCATGGTTAAGCGCCTACGGCGCAAAGCATTATGCCGATCCGGCTGATCTGACCGATCCGTCGGAGAAAACAACAGCCAAAACCACAAATCCGCGTGCAATCTCATCCGGCAAAGCAGCAACCCTATAAAAATTTTCGTGGCTTTTCGTGTGGTTCGTGGTTAAAAAATGGGTTGTGGGCGGCCAGCCCACGTCAAGTCCTTTCGGGCATTTCGTTGTTCAAAAAGAATTCCTCGCTTGCCCACTGACGCCTTACCCTAAAAAAGCTGGAGCGGTTGTCTGAACCGCTCCAGAAACTTCTTTCTCTTCAAATTGCTTAGAGCTATTTGAGCAGGTTCATTACCATGCTGAACAAAGTCACTGCCAGAGCTACAGTAGCAACTAGAGCCGAAATACCTTCCAGCGCACTGATCCCAACAACCGGCGCAGTGCCAGGCTGAAGGACGGAATCAACCGCCGCCTTTGCGGAAGCGGCAGGCGCCTCATCCGTTTTCGCTACGGTTGCACCCGGAGCCGGCACCGACACAGTCTTGCCAGCCTTGCCGGATAGCCGCAAACCTTTTTTCCCAGTGCCGCCAGCGGGGCTTTCAGGAGCAGGAGGCAGTTTGACCGCAACCGTCGCACTCGCATTCGATGGTGCGGCGGGTTCAGCAGGGGCATCTGCAACAGGAGGCACACTAACTTCAGGTTCAGGTGCCAGGTCCTTCTTCAAGCTGATTTTCGCACCGGTACTGGGTGGCAGGATCGCAGAGGGGCTGACCTTAACCGTGGCGGCTGCAGAAGAGGGCGGGGCAACCTGGGCAGTCTGCCCACTGTCCGCTGTTGGTGGCGGAGTCACGGTCGTGCCACCAGCTGTTGGCGGACGAATTTTTAATCCGGTGGTTGCTGTGGACGGTAATTTTGGCGAGGCAGGAGTGGCTTCCTGGGGAGTCGGCTGTGGTGCTGGCGCTGGTGCCGGGGCAGGGGCACTGCCGGTGCTGGGAAGTGGAGTTCCGGTGGGCTTCTTGACCGTCAGTTTTATCGTGGAAGATGGAACGGCTTCCGCAGCACCAGGTTTAGCAGGGGAGACCTTCTGGAAGGTTCCTGTCTCCCTCGACAGACCTGGAACCGTTGATGCAGCCGGGGCGCCAGGTTTAGCAGGGGAGACTTTCTGGAAGGTGCCCGTCTCCCTCGACAGTCCTTGAACCGTTGCTTCAGCCGTGACGTCAGGTTTAGCAGGGGAGACCTTCTGAAAGGTGACCGTCTCCCTCGGCAATTCTTGAGCCGTTAATGCAACTGCGGCAGCAGGTTTTGTAGGAGCGACCTTCTGAAAGGTGTCCGTCTCCCTCGGCACCCCTTGAGTCGATGCTTCAGCCGGCGCAGGAGCTTCTTGCGGAGCTGCCGCCTCCGGTGCTTTTAGCGAAATTTTCGCGGCTGTGGGGGACACATGTTCGCCGACAATGGGCTCCTGGGGATATTCCGCAGCAATATTGGTGGTCGCACCTGGCCTGATGCCCTCGTCGGAAGCCTCCGCCGTTTCAGCAGGTGCTGAGAGAGGCACATTGGCCAGGGGGGCGGCGCTGGGGGGCGGTGTCGGTGTGCCGGGCCTTGGAGTCGCCCGAACGACTTTCAGGCGCACGGTTTCCGTCTTTTTTTCAGCGGCGGCAGAGGCGGGGATGATTGTTGTGCCGACTGCGCCCTGACCATCGAGGCGTTTCAGTTTGCCGGTTGAAGTGTCACGCAGGCTGAGTGGATCAACAAATGCAGTGCTTTGCTGGGTTTCTCCAGGTCCTTGTTTGCTGATTTCGCTGGCGGTTTCAGCGGTCGGTTGAAGCCGCAGACGCCCCGTGTCAACCTTGAAACGGTTGGTGTCCGTATTGCGTAATTTGAGCTTGCCGGAATCTTTTGGCTTGTTGTCGTCCATGTCTGTTACTCCTGCACTTTTCAGGGGATGCTGAAATCCGCAGACCACCTGATATTCACCTTCAATGAAATATGGTTAAAACAAACATAATCCCTGAATCACATTTTGGCAAATTTTAACAACGAAAATTTCGTGTGGCTCGTAGTAAAAAATTGCTGGCGTCCGTATTTTGTCTGTTCAGTCGGATTTTTTGTCGCGGATGGCCTCGAGTCCTCCTATGACAAAGGTCTGGATATGGCTGATCAGGGTTTCTGGGTCTTCGATAAATACTGGTCTCGAGCTAAACAAGGGATATTGTTTCCCTTTTCCTGCCTGTGATTCATCCCATTTGATACGGAAAGTGAGCAGGTCATAGACTGGTCCGTGCACGCAAAGCGAGGCAAGGCGCACTTTTTGTTCCTCTGCTTCTGCCCCCAGAAATTCCCGGACGACGGCAAGGAACTGATTCTGCATCGGTTCGAGGTAGCGGCCGAACAATTCACTGTGCATAGGACTGGGTGTGCTTAGCTCCTTGTGAACGATTTTGGTGAACCAGTTTGCAGAGCCGGTTGCGAGTACAGACATAATGTTGTAGCGCAACAGGGCAAACAAGCGCTCCCTGACCGATCCGTCCGAAGGAATTTCAGTGCTGCGTCGCGCCATGCTGTCCGCAAACAGTTTTTCCCACACCGCCATATATAAATTCTTCTTGCCGCGATAATAGTAATTGACGGCTGCAATGTTCGCTGCAGCCTTGCTGCATATTTCAGCGGTTGTCGCAGCATGATAACCATACAATGCAAATACTTCACAGGCTGCCAGCAATACATTTTCTTGAGTGTCCATCACATCTCCCTAACTTGACAATGCCTACAACGTCTACTGCTTTCATGATAGTACGAAAAGGACTCTCTGATAATATAATTTCAATTGCCAATATAAAACTACTGTTTGAAAATTATTTTTGAGGTTTGACAAACAAAGCTTCCCAGACTATTTTTTAACAACGAAAAAGTAGACATTTTTAATTACGAAAGGCACTTCAGGAGGCAGATGTTTTTTATCGTTTATTTTGGCACGGTACTTGGATTTTGCTTGTATAGTTGGTGGCATTTATATCAGGCTTTCTGGCGGCGGCACTGGATTGCGGCAGTTGTTGCGATGGTTGTGATGCTGCTGTTGACGTTTTTGCCGATATTGAACCGGATGTTCTTCCGGCGCGGCGGTCTGCCGGCTCTCGAGTTGCTTGCCTGGACGTGGCTGGCACTGATCTTCTGGTTTTCCTGTACGCAACTGCTTGCCGACGCCTGGAACCTGCTGCTGACACTGGGAGGGATGGTTGCAAAAACTGTTGCACCCAATGAAAGCATCCAAAGCACACTACTGTTGTTACGCCTGCCGGCTCTTGACTCGGCGGTTGCAGGACTGAGTCTTGTGCTCGTTGCGGCAATTTGGGGTGTCATTGAAGTTGGTATGGTGCGCCTGAAGACAGTGGAAGTCTACTCCGAAAAAGTCCCTTTGGAAGCCGATGGTTACCGGATTGCGCTGGTCAGTGACCTGCATTTTCATCATGGCTTTCAGAGTGTCATACTGCACAAGGCCATGGATTGCATCCGTGAAGCGGAGCCACATCTGTTGCTCAGCGCGGGGGATTTTCTTGATGGTGCCATCAGCCCGAGGACGGAACGCCTCTTCGACCAGCTTGCCAGTGTCACAGTGCCCGATGGAAAATATGGGGTGCTGGGCAATCACGACAGCTATTCCGGGGCGGAGGACAGCATGCTGGCACATGTTCGAGCCGGTTTCGAGGTGTTGCGCCAGCAAGGTGTTGACATCAAGCCATGGCTGCGACTGTATGGGATTGATGACCCGGCAGTCTGGCGGCGACAGGGACGCCAGGGAGAAGCTCCGGAACTGCCCTTGGTCTCGGAGGAGCAGTTCGGTATCTTTCTGGCACATCAGCCGCGTCGCCCGGAAATAGCCGACCAGCAGAATTATGATCTGATGCTCAGCGGACATACGCACGGCGGACAGATTTTTCCGTTTCAGCTACTGGTCAGGCTCGAACACCCCTGGAAGGCCGGAAGCCCCATTGCTTTTCCCGGTGGCATGACTTTGTATATTTCGCCTGGAACAGGATTCTGGGGGCCGCCGTTCCGGGTGCTGGCACGCCCAGAAGTGACGCTGCTGGTATTGCGCAGCACCAGCACACCAGTTTTTTAACCACGAAAGGCACGAAAAACACAAAATTTTCGTGCCTTTTCGTGTGGTTCGTGGTTAAAAATAGGTTTCAGATCAGAAGATGGCGTCTTCCGTATCATTGCGGAATAAATGTGCTTTTGGCAGAAAAGCGGCCAGCTCGATCTCTTCGCCATAGTGGACCTTGCGGAAAGGATCCACTTTGGCGATAAAGCTGGTCTTTCCGGTATTCAAATAGATATGCGTTTCCGCACCCATGGGTTCAATGACTTCAATCTTTGCACGAATGCGCGGCAAATCCGGATTCTGTTCAGCCATCTCGGAGCCAATATTTTCCGGACGCAATCCAAAGGTGACGTCGGTCACTTTGGCAGCTGCAATTTTTTCTTTCTGGGCGGGGTCTTTGAATTCGATCTCGAAAGTTCCTTCGCTGAAGAAGACCTTGCCGTCTTTTTCAAGGACTCTCCCTGGGAAGAAGTTCATTGGCGGGGTACCTATGAAGCCGGCGACAAATTTATTATTGGGGAAGTTATAGAGGGTAATCGGGTCTGCAACCTGTTGGATGATGCCGTCCCTCATCACACAAATACGATCACCCATGGTCATCGCCTCGACCTGGTCATGGGTGACGTAGATCATGGTGCTTTGCAAACGCTGATGCAAACGGCTGATTTCAGCACGCATTTGCACACGCATCTTGGCATCCAGGTTGGAAAGTGGCTCGTCAAAAAGAAATGCCTTCGGCTGCCGGACGATGGCACGGCCAACTGCAACACGCTGACGCTGACCACCAGATAGATTCTTCGGACGGCGCTCGAGATAATTTTCCTTGGGATCGTCCAGGCCGAGGATGGCTGCCGCTTCACGGACGCGCCGGTCGATTTCGTCTTTCTTGAAATGACGCAGGCGCAAGCCAAAGGCCATGTTCTCATAGACGGTCATGTGTGGATAAAGCGCATAGTTCTGAAAAACCATGGCGATATCCCGGTTTTTAGGAGGAATGTTGTTGACGACGACACCCCCGATGCTGATGGTGCCGCCGGTGATTTCCTCGAGCCCGGCAATCATCCGCAAAGTAGTGGATTTGCCGCAGCCGGAGGGACCGACCAGCACCATGAACTCCTTGTCCTTGATTTCAAGATTGACATCTTTGACTGTTGGCTCCGGATTGCCCGGATAAGCCTTGTAAACGTGACTGAGGATTACTTCTGCCATTGTTGCTCCTTGATACCGGTATTCCGCAACATGATATGAATACCGCACTGTTTATTGGGGCGGGCTGGCTCGGACCAGCCCGCCGTAAAACAAGCAATGTAATTCCATAAACCCGGAATAGCCAATTTTTTTAACAACGAACCACACGAAAAGGCTTGGCGCGGACTGATCGCCCGCAACCCACACGGACTTTACACGGACGGGACACGGACGGGACACGGACGGGACACGGACAACAAATCGGACGGATCAGTCGGATCGGACGGATCGGACGGATCAAGTAGATCGGTCGGATCGGTCAGATCGGTCGGATCGGTCGGAGAAAAAAGACAGGAATTGGCGGTACCTTAAAAGTAGTACGAAAAAGGTACGGAGGTACGATTTGACATCACCGTTTCCTATGATTATCTTTTTCAGAATCTCCATTACCCTTATTATTACCCTTATTAAGGGGTATTACCCCTATTCTTTGCCAACGGCTTCCCGCTCCACGGCCAGTACATTTCAAAAATCTCTTGTTCTGTTTCATAACTGTCTGGATCATATCGCGGCTGATCCCTGGACAACGCTGTTCAAGCTCCTTTAACGAAAATTCCCCGGAAAATTCATTTAACGCCCGGATAATCACAGCAGTTTTTTCTCCCCGCGGAACTTTGTAGCCTTCAAAGCGGCTTTCAAATTCCTTGTAAACGGTTCTGAGGGTGAATAAAAGGTAGTTGATATACGGCCATGCGTCATGTTTTCCTGTGTGCCAATCGCGGGAAGAAAGCTCCAGAGTCTCGTAATATTGTCCTTTGCTGGATTCAATTGCTTTTTCTATGCTGATGTAACGTCCTGCTTCGTGTCCGAGTTGATAGAGCATAAACAGCAATAGCAGGCGGGAAACACGCCCGTTGCCATCACGAAACGGATGAATGCAAAGAAAGTCAAGGTTGAATGCAGCCAGTGCAATCAACGGAGAAATCTGATTGTCACGGACAATCTCTTTGTATTTTTCAATTGTCCCCTGCAAATAGTTTTCAACGTTTTCCGGTTCAACTGTTTTGAAACGAATTCGTGACGAACCGTCTGGAAAGGTTTCAATAATATCACTGGTTTTTTCCTTGAACTTCCCTGAATCCCAGGCGCCTGGGCGGGAAAGTGCATGGAAACGGCGGATGGTCTCCGCTGTCAGCAGGAGTTTGTCGGATTGATTATGAATCAGATCAAGCGCATTTCGATACCCCCGTATTTCCTCTTCGTTGCGGTCGCGCAGACTGGTGTTTCCAAGGAGAACTGATCCGATCCGCTTTTCATCAATGGAAACACCCTCAATCCGATTGGAAGAGACTGCGCTTTCAATCATGGAGAACTCCCGCATGCGCTTAAGACGTTGCGGGGATTGTTTGGTATAAAGTTCCTGATGCCCTTTCATTTCGGCAAGTTCGCTGAGTTCCCAAGTGGTAATCAACGGAATGCTTTTCAGATTTGGCAGGAAGTATAAAAGCGTATTCATATGCAACTATCACTCGAATTCTTGTTTTTTCAGAAAGATTTTTCTGGAAAGAAATTTCCAAGTCATTGACATGCAACTCTTTTAAGGTACCGCTAATTCCTGTCTTTTTTCTCCGACTGATCTGACCGATCGGTCGGAGAAAACAATAGACCAGATCACAAATCCGCGTGCAATCCCTTCCGGCAAAGCAGCAACCCCTATAAAAAAATTTCGTGCCTTTTCGTGTGGTTCGTGGTTAAAAAAATAGTTCTGCGATTCGTGCTTCGCATTCGGCGCTGAGGCGTTCCAGTTTATCGGCGGCTTCTTCCCAGCGTGTTGCTTCGTGGTCCATTTCTTTTTTGATTTCGATGAGGCGTCGGTTCAGGGCGGCGAAGTCGGTGTCGGGCTTTGCCTCTGCCAGGGCTGCGTAAATTTCTTCTTGTTCTTGATCGAGCGCTTCCATGGTAGCCTCGGTTTCCAGCACGATGGCCTCCTGCGGTTTTTTCAGCTTGCTGATTTCATTGCGGATCATCGCCTCTTCGCGTTTGCGTTGTTTGCGGTTGACTGCAACATTGCTTTCGGCAGGTACCTGTTTTGTGGGAGTAGGCACTGGAGCAGCGGCGTTCTCGGCAGGTGCAGCTGCCTCCTCTTTCAGTGCCTGTTCCTCGGCCAGTTTCTGCCGGAAATACTCATAGTTTCCGAAGTATCGTGTAATTCCGTCCGGCGTCAGATAAAAGATGGTATTGGCGACTGCTTTGACAAACTCGATGTCATGGCTGACTAGGCATAGGGTTCCCTCATAGGTCTGCAGAGCCTCTTCGAGGGCTTCGCGGGCATAGATGTCCAAGTGTGTGGTAGGCTCATCCAGCAGCAGGAAATTAAGGGGGCGCAACAGCAAGCGCGCCAAGGCCAGGCGCACTTTTTCACCGCCGCTGAGCACCAGCACGCGTTTCTCGATATCATCCCCATGAAAGCCGAAACCTCCCAGCAGCTGTCGGATTTCTCCTTCGGTACGGTCGCTGGCATAGGTTTTGACCGTCTCGAAGACGGTTCGCTCCGGGTCCATGGTATCGGCATAATCTTGGGACTGATAGCCCATTTCCACACCGTGTCCGATGCTGACTTTGCCTTCGGTCAAGGTCAGATGTCCGGCAATCAGGCGCAGCAGAGTGGTTTTTCCCATGCCGTTGAGTCCAACCAGCGCAGCACGGTCACCGCGTTCCAGACGCAAATCAATCTGGGTGAAAACCGGATTTTTCCCATCATAGGAGAAGGAGGCTTGTTCGAGTCGGACGACTTCCTGTCCGGAGCGTGGTGGCTTTGGCAGGCGGATGCGTGGGCCTTTGATGGTAATCGAACGCACCTCGATATCTTCGAGGCGGTCAAGTTGCTTTTGTTTGCTCTGTGCCTGCGAGGCCTTGGTTGCCTTGCCTTTGAAGCGGTCAATGAAACGTTCGAGCTGTTCTTTTTTACGGTCGATGTTTCGTTTTTGGGCGATAAGCTGGTCGTGCCGAGCTTCGCGCTCCTGCATATAGTGTGCATAATTTCCGTTGTAGCGGGTGGTATGCCCCCCCATCACTTCGATGGTGACCGAAGTTAGCGAGTTGAGCAGAAAACGGTCATGGGAAATCAGCAGCAGCGTGCCTGCATAGTTTTTCAGGAAATCACGCAGCCACTCGACGGCAGGGACATCCAGATAGTTGGTAGGCTCGTCTAAAAGCAGAATGTCCGGCTGGGCAACCAGGACACGCGCCAGCTCCGCTCGGATTTGCCACCCGCCACTGAAGGAGGAGAACAGGTCATGGAAACGTTTGACGCTGAAGCCCAGGCCGCTGAGGATGGCCTCCGCACGGTTCTTGATGGCATAACCGCCCAGATGCTCGAATTCCGTCTGCAGATTGCCGAGGCGTTTGAGGGCACGAGATTGGTCTTCCCCGGAAAGGCTGTCCAATTCATGCTCGATCTGCTCGATTTCCTGCTGCATCTCCCGAATTTCCGGAACCGCATTTTCAGTGTATTCAAGAAGGGTGGCCTTCTGCGCAAAAGGGTGCAGCTGCTGACGGACATAACCGAGACGCTGACCGGATGGATAGGAACAATCCCCTTTGTCCGGAGTGGTGTTGCCTGCCAGCATTTCGAACAGGGTACTCTTTCCAGCACCGTTGGGACCGACTATGCCAACGCGCTCCCCATCATGGACGGCAAAGCTGGCTTCAATGATGACCTGTTGCTGGCCAAACGATTTACTGACGTTATTGAATTGAATCATGGATAAGACAGACTGAAATGCGGTACACGGACTTTACACGGACGGTACACGGACTTTACACGGACTTTGCACGGACTTTACACGGACGGTACACGGACTTTACACGGACGGTACACGGACGGTACACGGACTTTACACGGACTTTACACGGACGGGACACGGACTTTACACGGACGGTACACGGACTTTACACGGACGGTACACGGACGGTACACGGACGACAGCATAATATACTTCTTGGCGGAAAGGGGTGCAGGTTTAAAAAGTGGCGCAACCGTCCCGGTTGTGATAGTGCCTTTAGTCTTTTCCTGCTGAATAACAGAGGTAGGGTGCAGGGTGCAGGGGGCAGAGGGGGATAGAAAATATTCATGCTGGTTCATGCGTTATAATCAGATAGAGTAAAGACGATCCGACCGATCATTCGTCCGTGTCCCGTCCGTGTAAAGTCCGTGTCCCGTCCGTATCCCGTCCGTGTCCCGTCCGTGTCCCGGAGAATTTAGTGGAAGTCAAATCGAATAAGAGTTTAGCCGACCGGATCATCCATGCCAGCGTTATTGTTGGCTTGGCGCATGTCTGTTTGAAGTTTGCCGGTTTAATACAGGTCAAATTTGCCACGCAGTATTTGGATTCCTCATTGTATGAGCCGATCATGGTGGTGGCTTTCACGGGCGTGATCAACAGCCTTTTTCTGATCGGCGAGGAAGTCATTGGTCCTTCGTTTCTGACCATCTTTATGCGCGAAAAGGAAGAGAAGAATGAGCAGGCCGCCTGGGATTACAGCAATACGGTTTTGACTTTTCAGAGTTTGCTGCTGGTGTTTATGGTCGCACTGGTCGCCTGCTTCCCTGATTTTTTCATTCATCTCTTTACGAAATGGAATGCCCAGGAACATCCCGAGCGTTACAAGATATTGCGCCTGAGCTTGCAGGTGTTGGCGCCCTGCCTGTTTTTCCTGTCCCTAGGTTCGACTACCTATATGCTGCTGAATGGCTATAAGAAGTTTTTTCTGGCGGCGTTCGGGGATGCGTCAACAAAAATCTGTGTAGTCATAGGGCTGGTTGTAGGCATGGGCTGGTTTGGCTGGGACTTCCGTGCCCTGTTCGCCGGGCTGCTGGTCGGCAGTGCCGCCAAACTGGGCACGCACGTACTGGGCTTGTGGAATAAAAGAGCCTTTTTCCGACCTTCCTTGAACTGGCGCAATCCGGCCTTTCAAAGCATGCTGCTGCTCATGCTGCCTTTGCTGGCGGGTATTATCTTTGCCAAAATACGTGACAATTTCAATAATATTTATATCTTGACACATCTGCAGGAGGGCGGGGTGCTGATGGCCAATGACCTCGGTCGGCGCTTGTATTCATCCATTCAATGGCTGGTGCCCTATGCACTGCAGATTGCCCTGTTCCCATTTCTGTGCGAACTGGCCAGCCAGAAAGACAAGCAAAAGCTGGGAGAAGTACTTGGTTCCTCCTGCCGGTTGCTGCTGTCCGTTTTTGTGCCGGGAACGCTCTGTCTTTCTCTGCTGGCCATGCCCATTTCCATCTTGATCTTTCTTGGCGGCAAGACCGGTATCGAGCTGGCATCCTGGGCCGGGATATCGACGGCCTGTTACACGCTGGTGCTGCCAGCTGCCGCCGTCGAATGCGTACTGATGCAGGGATATTTTGCCGAGCAGAAAACGGTCTCGGTGACCGTGATTGGCTTGATTGCCTCGATCGTCAGTGTGGCCATCAGCTATGTCGCCATCGTGCATTTTCAGGTTGGGGCAGTGGCGTCTTTGGTGGTGGTGGCTGTGGGGTTTGTTGTCTCAAGGTATTTGAAGTCGATTGTGCTTACGCTTTATCTTCAGAAATCGACTCCGATGTTCAAGAGGAAAGCGCTAGCCCTGTTTTTTGGCAAACTGCTACTGCTGTCGCTGTTTACCGGCGCAGTCACCTGGGGAAGCTCCGAATTGATGAACTATCTGTTGCCCGATGGCATCGCCGCCGCTCTGGCAGCCATACGTGGAGGCGAAACAGTCATTCCGGAAGTCAGCCGATGCAAAATAATATGCCGCCTGGCGGTTGCGTTAAGCGCCGGCGGCGTGGCATTCCTGGCCGGCGCATTCGTGCTGCGCCTGGCCGAGGCAAGGCAAATGCTCGAATGGGCCTGGGAAAAAGTGCGCAATAAAATTTTTTAACAACGAAAAGCACGAAAAGGCACGAAAATTTTTTATAGGGTTGTTGCTCTGACGGATGGGACTGCATGCGGTTTAAAAAGTAGCGCAACCGTCCCGGTTGTGATGTTCAGGGTGCAGGCTGTACGGATCGGACTAATCGTCTATTGTCCCTTGTCCATTCCGTCCATCTTGTCCATTCTTGTCCCTGTCCCTTGTCCATTCAGCAGTCCATTCTTGTCCATTCCGTCCATCGTGTCCATTCCTGTCCCTGTCCCTTGTCCATTCAGGCATTCCACCATTTTTCGAGGTTGGCGGCAGTTTCGAGGATATCGCGCTTTTGCTCGTCGCCCTCGGGGATTTCGCGTTCGATGATGAATTCTCCATCGAAGCCGATTTCTCGGAGGCGCTTGACCAATGCAGGGAAACGTACCATTCCTGTGCCGACTTGGACTTCTTTTCCGAGTTTATGGCCATCGGTCGGTGTCATCCCATCCTTGACATGCAGATTGCGGACGTATTTGCCGAAGACCTCGAGTGCATCGAGGGGATTCCCCTTGCCGTACATCAGCAGGTTTGCGGGATCGAGATTGATGCCCAAGTTATCGGTGCCGATTTCTTCGATGACACGGAGCAGGACAATCGGGGTTTCCTGACCGGTTTCAAACCAGAATCCGATGCCAAGCTGTTTGCAGTAGTTGGCGACGGCGGCGATGGCAATGACCGTTCCCTTGTATTCCGGATCGCTCATGTTTTCCGGAATGAATCCGCAATGGGTGATGATGGCGCGGGCACCGATTTTGCTGGCAAAGTCGGCTGCCTGCTTCAGTTCGTTGATGCGTTGAAAACGGTATGCGGGCGGAACCAGCCCCAGGGTCAGGGGACCTTCAGTGAAATTCCAGTAGACGGGGCCGGTATAGCCTGCCCAGAAGGCGCAGGGCTGCACACCGCTGCTTTGAATCTGCGCAGAGACCTTGGCGGCCAGCGCATCGGTCAGCTCGAAGGGCCGCCAGCTGGAAAGCTGACAGGTCTTGAAGCCTAAATTTTTTACCCGGTCGAAAATGCAATCCTGGCGTTCTAGGCGAAGCGAGTTGATTACTCCAATTTTCATGGTCAATCCCTTTCGTATACTACTATTACTCAAAATCTTTTTTTTATGTCGCGCCTTTCAGGGCTAATCCCAACATTGCCGACCCGTCCGTGTCCCGTCCGTGTGGGTTGCGAGCAGGCAGTTTTTACTGGCGGCGTAACTTGTCAACCTGCTCTGCTGACAAAGAGAGGCCAGCCAGTTGCAGAGCCAGCAAAGCGCTGCCGTAGATCTGTGAGAAGTCATTGAAAACCAGTTCCGCATCCGGGAGGACTTTTCGCAAAGCCCGCTGATAAGGCAGGGCTATTACCTCACCGGCTTTGAAAATCCCACCAAGCGGCGTGATTCTCGGCGCTTTTAACTGCAAATCCGAAGCAAGTGCACTGGTGACCTTGACAAGAATCCCGGCGGCGTGTTCGAGAATTTTATTTGCCGCCGCATCTTTTTGCCGGGCGCAGTCGCAAACCATCGGAAAAAGACCGGCTATGGTTCTTCGATCCAGTTGCGGAATAGCCGATTTAATGGCGTTTTTGACGGTGAGCCGTTCTTCATAGCTCATGTCCGACGGTGCCTTGTCAAGAAACTGACAATTTTTCAAGGGCAGCTCGAATGGGTGGACTTTTGCGAGTGCGGGCAGGAGGCTGGTTGTCGGCTGCTGAAAGTCAATGCATTCGGCGATGGTTTGCAATGCATGCTGCCCGATGGCAAAGCCGCCGCCCAGATCATGCATCAGATAGCCCCAGCCTCCGCAGGCGCGCTTGAGTCCGTTTTGCTGATTGATGCCGACGGCCACCACGCCTGTGCCTGCCATCAGCGCAATGTCGAAGCCCCAGAACGGCGCTCCGGCAAAGATAGCTTCGCCGCTGGATTCGCGGATGACCTGTACCTTGGCAGCTGGCAGAAAGGCTTGCAAAGCTTTCTGCAGGGTGCTATCATTGAGGCCGCCAAGACAGGCGTTGACCGCGCACAACTGCTCCGGCAACAGGTCGGCTTCGACAAGGGCGGATTGCAGGATTGGCCGCAGGATTCCCCTGACGATTGCCTCGTCATGGATATTGGCAGCGCCAACGCCGGATTGTTGCGCAAGCAGGGTGCCGTCAGAGGCAGCGATCCAGCACAGGGTTTTGCTGCCGCCGCTGTCCAAGGCGCAGACAAAGGGCGCTTTTGCGTTAGAATGACTCATGGCAACATTTCTCATACCAATTAAAAATCAAACTGACCTAATCATATCCCAAAAGAATTTTTTAACCACGAACCACACGAACAAACACGAAAATTTTTCTATGGGTTGTTGCTTTGACAGATGGGATTGCACGCGAATTTGTGATCGGGTCTGTTGCTTTCTCCGACGGATCGGTCGGATCGGCGATGTTGGGATTAGCCCTGAAAGGGCGCGACATACCAGCCCAGGGCAACGCCCTGGGTCAGGGATCACACCATCCGCAAAGCCCTGAAAGGGCGTGACATAGGAACCAGCCACAGCGTAATTCCCATGTAAAATCTTTCACACAACAAGAAGTTGGGTGAAAGAATGAAAACGCCCTGAGAGGCACGGAGGTGGCGGATAGAAGAACATTTCGAGGTGAACCGGGGGGGATTGTCTCTAACCGATCACATTCATCCCGGCATTTCTCTTCGTGCCTCTGTGCCTTTGTGAGATGCCACAGATGATTCGTGCAATTTGATTTTTTATTGGAATCAGAGTGAAACCAAGTCCTTGACTTTGACTGGCATCCCGGTTTTGATTGATTCATTGGCTGCGATCCCGGTCAGGATCGAGTTGGCGCCGTCAATGTAACCTGCGGCATGCCCGAGGGGGTCTTCCCGCCCGCCGACAAAGACGTCATCGAGCAGCCGGACATCGCCTCCGCCGTGACCACCCTTATTGCCCTGATCGTATTCAATGACTTTGGGTTTTCCCCAGAGCTGCTGCAGAATGATCTGCGGAATCATGGTTGCTTTGTCGCCTTCCATTTCATGCATTCCAGGGATGATCAGGTCGTCCGGCTGGTCTCTGTCAACGAAAGCAGTTTCGACGACATGGAATTCCAGTCTTCCTTTGCTGCCGTTGAAGACGATACGGTATCCTTCCCAAGGGCAGAAAGCATTCAGGGAATAGGTCATGACTGCTTTGTTGCGGTATTTGACCATGACCGACATGGTGTCTTCGATGGAAATGCCATCGCCGAAGACGCTCTGGTCGCGGTAGTAGCCATCAAGGTGTTCCGCATTGAAGTACAACCCCATCAATGCCTTGTTGTTGGGGTCTATTTTCAGGGCGAAGGGGTCTTTGGCGGCAATTTCCGAGCCTCTTACCCTGGGGTAAAATTCAGTAACACCGCGCTTCTCCGCGTTTGCCTTGCCATAGAAGCGCAAGTCACCCATGGCGTATACCGTTTCCGGCGCAGAGTCAATCCACCAGTTGACCAGGTCAAAGTGGTGTGTGGCCTTGTGGACCAGCAAGCCGCCGTTGTTGCGTTTGTCGCGGTGCCAGCGGCGGAAATAGTCCGCACCATGCGAGGTGTCCAGAAGCCATTCGAAATGGATGCTGATGACTTCACCGATGGTGCCTGAGGCGATCAGTTCCTTGACCTTGGTGTTTCTGGGGGAATAGCGGTAGTTGAAGCAGACTTTCAGGTCGCGCCCGGTTTTCTTGATGGTATCGATGATCTGCTGGCATTTTTCGGCATCGATAGTCATCGGTTTTTCAGTGATAGCGTCGCAGCCCATCTCCATGGCTCGGCAGATATACTGATGATGTGTGCGGTCTACGCTGGTAACAATGACGGCATCGGGTTTCTGCTCGCTGATCATCCGGTCAAAGTCATGTGCCAGATAGGTCGCCACTGCCGCGTGCTGATATTCTTTTTGAATCAGATCATTATAGTAATCCATACGAGCCTGGTTGGTGTCGCAAAAAGCCAGCAATTGCCCATGCTCCTTGAATTCCTTGCAAAGCGCCTCGATATACATCGACGAACGACTGCCAGTGCCAACAACTACATACTTTTTCATCATCCTATCCTTATTTTGGTCAAACCTATAAAAAACTACATCGAATCAAAAAGCATAAGCAAAATACTTAATATATTGTCTCCACCTTGTTTTGCACCCAAACCAAGGGAGACAGTTTACCACTTAGGAGTTGTAACAAAATTACTTTTACACTTTGTTGCAATGCCGTGCTCTTCATGGAAAAAGGCATTTTCTGTCGCCCCGCTGGGGCTGCGTGTTTGGGTGGATGTTTTACCCAGGGCTGCGCTTTGGCCCGGCGGCCGCGCTTGCCCTGGGCTATGGTCTTTCCACCGCTTCGCGGCTCTTTTGCCAATGCTCTTTTTTGCCTGGAACGAAGGTGTGTGGCATAAAAGCGCCAAAGGCGCGAAAGAACACAGCCCCGGGTAGGCATTCTACCAAAATTCAAGCTCTGTAGGAGCGACAGAAGATCGGATCTGTAAAAGTTAATTTGTTATAAGCCCTTAGTTCCACTAATTGTATTGGGTCTTCTGCAGTGCGTAGTGCGGGTCAGACGTGGTGGACAGTGTGGACAGTGTGGACAAGACAAGCCCGCCTCCCCTACGACAGTCAGAATAATCACAACCGGGACGGTCGCGCTACTTTTTAAACCTGCGCCCCCTGCATCCGTTTCCAACGCAATTCGCACCACGCACTACGCACCCCATTCCCCTGAACCCTGTACTACAGAAAACTGAGGCATTGCAATTTTCTTTCAATTGTCTGTGTTTAATCGCTTGCTTTGCCGTATGAGAAACAGGAGGTGTGATGCAAGACTTTGCACCGTAGTTGCTTCTGATTGCTATGCAGGAGCGGGGAATCATCTTCCTATGTGTGGCGACGCTTTTTCGACTGAAGCTGTTCATATTTTTCCCAGGATTCTTCGATATAGTTTATTTTAAGATATTCAGATAGAACCTGGATTTTTTTCAGTCCGATTTTTTTTGCTTTGGCAATATTCTCAGATATCACCATACTGGGAGTTATCATCCGTTTTTGTTTTTCTGACCGCAGCCATATTGTAAAACCCCAATCTCCGCGCATATAAGTGGGCTTTAGGACTAAAGATGCTGTTTGAACCGGCATCTTGCTTTTAATTCTAAAGCCAAGCACTCTGCGTTCCATGTGAAAAAAGTCATCAATTTGCCTAATATCCATAATCCACTTGGTAGAGCTGCTAACGATTATCGGTATCGCTAGTCTTCCAAGGGCGGCCATCCCAGCCGACATTGCGATGACAATTGCCCATTCCAAGCAACTATACTTAATAGACTGAATGAAAAATTGAGAAACAACAAAATAAATAAGCGGTCCGCTGAATGCAAGTATCATTAATAATATTATGCTTAAAATTACAAAGAGTCCAACATATGCAAAAAAACTGTTTTTCCCTTCACGTATGCATACAAGTTTTTCATCAGGCATTGATATCGTTAGCCAGTCTTGGGCTGCACTCATAACAAAATCACTCCTTTTTATCCTCGGGCATGCATCCCATATCGTTGCCATCTTTCTTAAAATTGGGAACTTGGGTATTGTTTACATCATTTGTTACTTTACTACCGCTCCCCATTTTTTACTATAATATCAGATCGCCTCCGCACAATGTGGGTTGAACGGACGCTTGCGCCACTCTGGCTGCAACAAAAAAGGCTCCGGCAGTATTTGTCGGAGCCTTTTTTGATGTTTCATGTTTTCTGTTGGATTACCATTTGCCGGCGTCGAGGTCGGGTTCCTGGTAGAGTTCCGTCAGCAGTTTCTTTTCGACGATTCCTCCGGTTGGGTCTTCGGATGGCGGGGGCAATTCCCATTTCGGTCCGGGGAAGATCGGGGTTTTGAATTTGTTTTGGCTGATATTCTTGGTTTTCTCCTGGAATTCCGCGCAAGCCCGGATGCAGCCTTTGGCGCCGCAGAGGGCCAGATATCCGCAGTGCGAGGCGATCTGTTTGATGTAGGGATATCCTACATATCCCGGGAATTCCGGCGTATGCCGCCATTGGTTCAGCCCCAGGGAGTGGGTGATCTTGTAGGCGAGTTCCTCGGACATGGTTGTTTCTGTGATATCGAGGTTGAAGCCGGGGAAGGAGCGCTTCAGGAAAGGGGACGTCTTGTAATTGATGCCATGGTGAGTTGCCGTGCAGCGCCCCATGTGGACATCGCCCCACTGGTACTCCTGCCCGTCAATGTGAATGGTGATGCGCGGGCCGTCTTTGCCGGGGATCGCATTGCCCGGACAGTCTTTGACGCATTTCATGCAGCGCTTGCAAATGGTTCCGGGCTTGATCAGGGGGTCGGGTTCGAGGACGGCATCGGTCAGAATATTGCCAATGCGGACACGCGGACCAAAGACTGGATGGAGAAACACCTTCGACCAGCCGATTTCACCAAGCCCGCAGGCCATCGCCGCAATGCGGATATTCAGATTGATGTCTGGCACCGGACGCCCCGGCACCGGATTGGGGTCTTTCGGATACATTTCCGGAACGCCGGGATAGATCGGCACGGCCTCGTAGCCATGCTCCTCGATGAAACGGCTGATTTCATCGGTGACGATCGGGCGGAAGACCGTATTCAGCCGGTTGTAGGAATAAAAGGTGTAGTTGTTCCAGTGCGTGCCTTCAGTGATTCCGCGGTATGTGCTTCTCGGAATCGGCTGCACAATCGAGATGACCGAGCGGCAATCCGGAAAGATGTTGGCCGGATGCATGCGCTCGGGCGCTTCGGAAAAACGTTCGATATTGGCAATCCCCACGATTTCGACGCCGCCGCCACCGCCGCCGATCTTCTTCGCCAGATCCTTGATCATGCGGGAAGTTAAAACTTTATCAGACATGATTATGCTCCTTGCATTAAAATGGTCAATTCAAATCCGTTGGCTGTCAGTACACCTTTTCCCCAGTAATATCACGCGCCCAAGGCTGCGTCTGGCGGAAAGGCTGCTTGAACTTTTCACCGCAGGCATTGCGTTCATCGAGGGCTGCGATGCAGGCCCGACCGCAGGCGGCTGCAACCCGCTCGACGGTTTCAAAACGTCCGTAATTGGTGGCAATGGCGCCGTTTTTGCAGCGCAGGCAGCGGGCGTTGTCACGCTCGGCCACAGGGCGCTGGCAGCCTTCCAGTCCGAAGGGCTTGGCTTTTTCAGCGGAGAGTGCCTGCAAGGGGCAGGCGGCGATGCATTTGCCGCAGTCATTGCACAAGTGCTGCTTGAAGGGCTGGTCGGACTCCAGGGCGGCATCGGTCAGCAGCATGGCAAAACGCTGGCGGGGACCGAACTCCGGAGTCAGGAAGAGGCCGTTCAGGCCTGTTTCGCCAAGTCCTGCCGCTTGCGCCATGATGCGATATTTGAGGATGACGTTGGGTTCCGGTTTGCCGGGTGCGACAGGTACGCCGACTGGTTGCCCATCGCAGTCATAGGCGAACAGCGGGACGGCTTCAAAGCCGCGGGCTTCCATCCAGATCGTTACATCATAGGTGGTTTTTGCCAGCAGGTTGTCTTCCAGTGTCATAAATCCGAATTGGGAGAAGGAGTTGTCGAATTCAGTGCCTTGTTCGATGCCGCGCAATGTGCCTCGCGGGATTTTACGTCCAATGACAATGACATTGGTTGCCTGGGGGAAGATGGACAGCGGATTGTCCTTGGGCGGAAGGTGTTTGAGGTTCTGGATGTCCGCGATGCCGATCAGGTCCGCGCCGAATTGTTTTGCCGCAGTTTTTAATTCTTGAGCATTCATGATTATTTTCCCTCCTCTGTCATGGGGATCAAGGTTGCTTTGCCCATGATATCGCGCTGCCAGGCGGCGCGCTTGCGGAATTTGTGGTGGAACTTCTCACCGATTTTATCCTCGAGGGCGACCAGGCAGGCGCGTCCGCAGGCGGAGGCCAGGCGGTCCAAGGGTTCGCCGCTGAGGTCACTTCCTAAAATTTTCCCGTTGGTGCAGGAATTGCATACATTGCTGTTCAGGCGCCAGGTCTGATCCTGATTCAGGGAATATGCTTGCAGGGGGCAGGCTTTGATGCAGGCATCGCAATCTTTGCAGAAATCCAGATCGAGGATGGGGTCGCCTTCGAGTTCGAGATCGGTCAGGATCAGGCCGAAGCGTTGCCGGTGTCCGTATTGCTTGGTCAGGAAGAAGCCGCCTTTGCCGATGGAACCCAGTCCTGCCGCGTGTGCAAGAGCCTTGCTGTCCAGGCGGACGTTCGATGCAATCCCGGCATTGCCGACGACGGTGTTTTCCCCTTTTGGAGTTCCGCCGCTCATCGGAACCGCCTCCGCTCCATGTGTTTCAATCGCCGCAGCCAGATTATAGATCAGGCGGCTTAGGAAGGTGAATTCATTCCAGGCGTGTCCGTAATGGCCATACGTGCTGCCGAAGTTGGTGCCTTCTTCAATTCCGCGAAAGGCACCACGCAGAATTTTGCGCCCGACAACGATGACCGACTGGCAGGCCGGCATGATCGAGAGCGGATTGCTTTGCGCCGGCCAGTCCGCCCAACGGCTTTTGGGAGCGACGCCGATCAGATCGGCACCCAGCTCCCGGGCTTTGCTTTTGAGTTCACTCGTGTTCATTCTTGCTGAAATCCTTTCAATTTTTTTACCACGAACCACACGAAAAGGCACGAAAATTTTTTATAGGGTGCAGGGTGCAGGGTGCAGGGTGCAGGGTGCAGGGTGCAGGGTGCAGGGTGCGGGGTGCGGGGTGCAGGGTGCGGGGTGCGGGGTGCAGGGTGCGGGGTGCAGGGTGCAGGGTGCAGGGTGCAGGGGGCAGGGTGCAAGGGTGCGGGGTGCAGGGTGCAGGGTGCAGGGTGCAGGGTGCAGGGGGCAGGTGTCCCTTGTCCCTTGTCCCTTGTCCATTACATTCCATTCATGTCCATTTTGTCCATTTTGTCCATTCTTGTCCCTGTCCCTTGTCCATTCAGCATTCCATTCATGTCCATTCCGTCCATTTTGTCCATTCTTGTCCCTGTCCCTTGTCCATTCAAGAGACGTTTTTTTCGGAGATTTTTTCGGCGGCTTTTTTCAGTTCTGCAATCAGTTGCGGGATTTCTGCCGGGGTGTGTCGGACAGTGGGATAATACATGCCGATGGCAGCCAAAAGGGATTCTCTGGGAAAATGAACGGGTACCGAGATCGCCTGGATCGTCAGGTCGCGGTTGAAGACCAGATGCCCCGCCTGACGAATCTGCTGGAAAAATTCCGATGGCGAGTTGCTTCGAGCCAGTTCGGGCCATTGTCTTGCCCAGTCCGACTGACTTTTCATTAAACGGCGGACTTCGCCACCCGGTAAATGACTGAGAAATATGCGTCCGGTCGCCGTTGAAAAAAATCGATCATCCTCACCTTCCTGCGCACTGACCCGCAAGGCCTGCTGGGATTCCAACGCCAGAAGCGTCTTGCGGCGCCCAGCACGATAGCGGCAAAGAATGATCGTTTCTGAACAACGCAGCACCAAGTCCTGCAATACCGGCAGAGATTGCTGAATCAGATTGTTCTCGATGCTCTGTTCGCGACCGAAAATCGCTTTCGAAGTGATGAAATAGCGCCTGCTCGAAAGATCCTGAGAAGCATAACCCAGAGTGATCAGCGTATTCAATATATTCCGGCAGGTCGGTGCCTTCAGACCCGAACGGTGGGACAAATCGGTCAGGCTGAAACCACCACCCTCGCCCAGAAGCTCGAGAAGAAACATCGCACGCTCGATGGATTGAATGATCGCCATGGCTCCGCTTCAGCATTGTTGAATATTTATTTCATTAATGATTACTATATTGTTAAAATTCTTGTTGTCAAATCATTTCAGGAATTTTATTTTTGTCCACGGAAAGCACGGAAAACTCGGGAAATTTGTAGGGTTGCTGCTTTGACGGATGAGCCTGCTCGGCGAAATTCTTGTGTGCCAAGGTCGGCTTTACGCAATTGCGTCGGAGGCGATATGGAGCGCCGGCGGCTCGCCGGCATGATGCCGGCTTCCCTCTCCCACCACCGAAAAACTAAAAAACTCTTCCACAGCAGTATTGAAGACGCTTTGTTCGCCAACATGCAGGGCGTTTTCATTCATTTTCATGGACAGTGGCAAAAACGGGAAACGAACGGCTGATCGGCGATGTTGGAATTAGCCCTGAAAGGGCGTGACATACCAGCCCAGGGCAACGCCCTGGGTTCGGATACCCACCCATCCGCAAAGCCCTGAAAGGGCGAGACATAGGAACTATCCACAGCGTAATTTCTATCCAAAATCTTTACACAACAAGAAGTTAGGTGAAAGAATGAAAACGCCCTGCGCCAACATGGTGAACGGTATGAGCTTCACAAAGCTTTGAAAGCAAAGGAATTATGACAAAAAATCAGTTTTGGCTGCTTTTTTTAGGTTTAAAATAAGAAAGCGGGAAAAAACTCCCGCTTTCTAAAGTTGCAGTTTCCCTCTCGCAAAAGGGCGATTAATCTTTTCGCATGGATTCAGAGTTAGACCGCATCCAAAAAGGGGTGAGGGGCGGAAGGAGGCAGGTTTAAAAAGTAGCGCAACCGTCCCGGTTGTGAAGGTGCCTTTCGTCTTTTCCTGTTGAATAACAGAGGCGTGGTGCGTGGTGCGTGGTGCGTGGTGCGTGGCGTCTGTGTTCTGTCCACAAAGTCCACTCCGTGCGTCCCGCCTGCCCTGCCCGACGGCTGCTTCGCGCGCGTGCGTACCTTAATAAGGGGTGGGTTGCCCCCTGGGTGGGTGGGGCTAGATGATGTCTGAACCACGCAGAAAACATAGTGCCGGAAAAACGGAATTTCAAGAAAAATCATGC
>JAPXLT010000002.1:12883-41706 GCA_033809415.1 Lentisphaeria bacterium | reverse complement strand
GCAGGGGACAGGGGACAGGGGGCGTGAGTGGACTGGGTGGACTGGGTGGACAGCGTAGACAGTGTGAACAAGTCAGAAGGCTATACCGCACTACGCACCTCCTGCACCCTGCACCCTGTCCCCTGCACCCTACTTCAGTTGTTTTTTCTGTCCCAGCCAATCGATCATATTCAACAGCAATTTCTGTTCAGCTTCCGACAGTGGGACGGTGACTTCTCCCCGACCGATTCCCAGCCCCAAGCCGCAGCCGGCATAGCGCCCTTTGTCCAGACTGCCGACAACGATCACAGCCGCCTGATCCAGGCTGCATGCAACAACTGTGGCGGATTTTCCAGGGCGCATGGAAACCATAAAGGGATAAGCGGACTCCTGCTGGCCATCGCCAAGTCCGGCAACGACGGGATGTTCTGCGCAAGCTTTCCAGGAGACGGAGGATAGCGGCTGTTCCGGCACGGACTCGATCAATTCCGGTACAGGATTGGTAAAGCCACGATTGCCAACCATGGCATGGGTTACTAGCAATCCTCCACCCTGCCGGATATACTCGTTCAGAAGCTTGCCGGTTTCACTCTTCCGGAAGTCCTCCGCTCTCTCTTTGGGCTGGGGAATGACAATTACCGGACAAGCCTGCAAGGTCGCCGCATGCAGATTATACAGTGGGGCTGCATCAAGCCCAGGTTGCTGACGAAGAAATTCCAGAATGACGTCACCTCCGTAAGACTGATATTGCCAGACAGCCACTTTCAAACCGCCATTTTCAGTGAACTCGGGCAGTCCTTCACGCCGAAGCAACTCTTTTTCCTCTTCACCGGAGAGCACATGAAAGTTTTCACCGCGTGAAAGCAACGGCAATCCAATCTCATTTTCACCGCGCAGTTCGAGACGGTAATATCCCGGCTGTGCGATATCAACCCGGTAATTCAGGGTTTGTCGTTCCCTGCGAGAATTGAACTTTGCTTCCGGCGCAGTATCCCAGCCATTGCGAAGCAAATTCATCCGGATGCCGGAAGGATTCACATTGGCCGGCAGCTGCAATTCGGCCAGCAGGGGTTCTGAAAGGCTGTAGAAGCCCGCCGGCAAACCAGCTTGGCTGGCATGCAATTTGATTTTCAAAGGGCTGCCATGATGGGGCAGCGGCTCTGTCACCGTCAACGAACTGACACCCTGACGCAAGCCCGGCAGAATCCTGTCGGCAAAGTCAGCAGTATGCTGAAAACAGAGAAAGCCATCCGCACCATGCTTTCTGCTCAACATAATTTGCTCGGCAACGGCAGCGGCATCCGGAAGCAGGTGAATCCCAATTCCCGGATAAACTGGAATGCGGTTTTGAACGTGGGCAAGCTGCTTCTGCAACAAATGCACAAACTTTTCGGTCGAAGCCGTATAATTCATCGGGCAGATGAAATCCAACAGTCCCTCGTCGATCCAGGCAGCGGCATCCTGTGCCACCGAAATACGCGCGCTTTCCCAGTCACCGTAAATCGCAGCGGAGACCTTGATCCCAGGGCGGATTTTTCGGGCTTCCCGGGAGACTTCCCTCACCAGCCTGGTGATATTGTCACGGCGCCATTGGGCGTAAGCCTGGTAGTCAACACCTGAAGAACGGCAATCCGCAGGCCAATTCTGCACCGGACGCCCCAGGAACTGCTCGAAGGCAATGCGGGCATCAAAACTGAAATCCGTAGTATTGTCCGGATAACGTATATAGTCAAAATGGATTCCATCCACCGGATATTTGCGAACCAATTCGAGCATCGAATCGCGCTCGAGCGCAAAATTCTCCGGATGATGCGGTGCCAGATAGTCGGTATCCCTTCCGTCATAGGTCATCTGGGTGCGTCCAAGAATCTGCATTTTCTTGCGCAGGTCTTCTGGTGTGCGATGTCCCATATTCCAATTGACTTTCCAGACATGCAGTTCGACCTTGTATTTGCGGCAGGCCTCCAAGCATTGCTGCAGACAATCGATTTTTCCTTGCGCGGTTATCACTCCGGGATGATTTGGCAGCACTTCACTGGGATAATCGGCCACATAGCCCCAGAGAAAATTGGGGAAGATAGCATTGAATCCGTTCATTGCCAGCACTTCGACTGTCCGATCCCAGCCCCAATCCGCAATCCCATAAGGGGAGTGAATCCAGACGCCGCGCATTTCGCCATTTCGCGCGGGGCAGGACGTCAAAAACAGCTCACGGGATAGTTTCAAAGCCTTGTCCGCGTTGATGTATGCCTCATCAAACTGCTGACTTTGTAAGGCTTGTGTAGCGTCCTCCAGGAGTTTTCTTGCCTCGTCAAACGATTCTTTGCTGTCATCGCGAAAAGGCTCGCACCAGCTTTGCAATTCCGACAGTCCGGAAAAACCGAAAATCTTTCCGGCACGAGCGATTTTCTGTTCGGCGGCTTTTTTCCAGTATTCCGGCAATATGTTTCCGATAAAGGAAAGGAAGAACTGTGCTCCGCCCTGGCGATCCTGTGCCAGATAGACATGCGACATGTAAAAGCCGTTGGCATGCAGAAGCACCCCGACGCGCCCTGAATCCGTGCCATCCGGACGAATAAATTTTCCGGCGATTTTGAGATCGGCGGTATTTTCCGGCAACACGGGTTCGAGCAGATTGCCGGAACGCTGGCGCAAGAAAGACGGTACGCCCTTCCAGGCATCAGCCGCAAACTGGATGCCGGAGACTTCACCTAAATCAGCACGCTTCAGATAACGGGTTTTCACAATCCCCAAAAGGCGCAATACCTGTGGGTCTGCATTGTAAAACACCCCCAGTTTACCGCCTTGTCTGACAAAACCCTCGAGGACTTCTGCGCTTTTAACCGGCAAAACAGGATTCTTTGGCAAAAAAAGCACCTTCAAGCCTTCGAGCTGCTTTGACTCGATCCGATCATCCTCCAGGCGTCGGAAGGGGATTTCGAGAAAACGCAGGATATCGGCCACCCGGTCGTAGGCCAGATTAAGCTCCCGCTGACTCGCCGAACGCTCCCGCTGTTTTCCCGCCAGAATTCCGACTTCCTGCCCAGCGCAGAGCAGACAAAAACATAACGGGATGAGTATAGTTTTTTTCAATATGAAGCCTGGTTGTGGAAGGTGAAAAAGGCAAGAAACGGGCAAGTATTTCAGGCAATGCGTCAGTCTTCTATGGTGCGTGGTGCGTGGTGCGTGGTGCGGGTCAGACGTAGTGGACAGTGTGGACAGGACAAGGATACCCTCCCGTACTCCACGACAGTCAGGGTATCACAAACGGGACGGTCGCACCACTTTTTAAACTGCGCCCCTACAACCCTGTACCCGTTCCCAACGCACTTCGCACCCCGCACTACGCACCTCATTTATCTGCGCCCTATACTACAGAAAACTGACACATTGCTATTTCAGAGTGTTCGCAGGTAGTCAATCGCCTTGGTGATATCTGCGACGGGATTTTCACCGACTTCCCGTTCAATGGCAAAATACCCTTTGAATCCGACTTCGCGCAGATTGCTCACATACTTCGGCCAGTCGATCCAGCCATCCCCCAGCGCCACTTCCTTGCGTTCATCTCCCGGAAATACCATGGCATCTTTGGCATGAGTATGAATAATCCGGCTGCCAAGCACTTTGACTCCCTCGACCGGTTGATACTCGGCAAAAGCTTTTTCACGGTCGTAGGGCTGACCAGCGTCTTTCATGTATCTGGCTGGCCAGAGAATCAGATTGGCTGGATCATAATTGACATTCAGCGCGGTGCTGCCGACCTCCTCGATCATCTGCATCAAAACCGCCGGTGGTTCCGGACCGGTCTCAATCGCCAATTTTGCCCCTACTTTCTCACCATGACGGCAAATCTGACCAAAGGAATCGACAAAACGAGCCCATTTGGGATCTTTGTCGCTATGTGGCATAATTCCACAATGCCCCTGCCAGATGCCGCATTCCAAGTCAGCGGTAAATTCCAGAAGGCGTTTTCCTTCCTCGATGTTTTCAGCAAGTCCTTCCGGTTCTCCAAGATCGACTTCACCGCCCCAGGCACAGATCGCAGACAACTCGACGCCGACATCCCGCAGATATTTGTGAAACTTCTTGCGCCCGGACAAGTCCAAATCCTGATAACAGAAGCCTGGGCAACAGGCAATGTGCACACCAGGAACCTCCATCTTTGCAGTCCACTCGATCCCTTTCTCAAGACCTAAACGCAAAGAGTGAACCATCACCGCTATCTTCAAGTTTCCCATGAAAATAAGTCCCTTCTGTAGTAAATTATTGACAAACTGTAAAAAAGATACAATAAAGGAAGATTAGGAAATATCCATAGGAAAACAATAAAAAATACGTTAAAAAGCTGGCATGAAAAATCAGGAAGTGATCCAAAAACCGTGGTAAAAATTCGCTATATCCCTGATTTCCATAATATTATATAATGGCGTACCCGGCGGGATTCGAACCCACGACCTTCTGCTCCGGAGGCAGACGCTCTATCCAGCTGAGCTACGGGTACTGCGTATCCGCTTAAAGTAATCCTTCCTGGGAAATTATCAAGAGGATTTCAGTAAAGGAGGGAAAAATAATTTCGTGTCTTTTCGTGCTTTTCGTTGTTTAAAAAGCATGATTGCATAGGTCACTGAAAGTAGGATTTCAGGGTTTTCAGTTCCGGGGCGACCGTTTCCCGCGGGCCGTTGCCATCCTGAGGATAGGATTCCAAAGCAACCCATCCCTGATATCCGGCAGCCTTGATTTTCCGGGCTATTGTCCGGTTTGCAACGACCCCTTGTCCAAAATGGGCACCTGCATAGCCGCGGGGATTGTCGGCTACCCGAAAATCCTTGAAATGGAAATGACGGCAATGCGGAATCAGCCGGTCAAAATTTTCTTCGGCTTTTTCATTGACCGCCATGAAATTTCCGGTGTCGAAAACAAATTTCACCCGGTTCCCAGTCAGCCGGATGATTTCCAGGCAGTCTGCTGCGGAGCAGATCAGGCCTGGGGATGGATCAAAGTCCTCGAATGCCAGTGTCATTCCGCGTTTTTCTATATCATCGACAAAATCCAGCATTCCCTCCGCTATCAGGCGTTGCGCATCCCGAACGTTGATTTTCTCCGATTGCTTGCAACCTGCCAAGTGGATAATTTCCGTGCCGAAGGCTTCGCAAATATCAATCCCTTTGCGCATCTTTTCGTACTCTGCCTCGCGCTGTACGCCCGCCGGTTCAGCAAGATTCGCTATCAAATCCATCACCGGCATGCCTAACTTGAGTTCACGCATCTTCTGCTGATAGCGTTGCACCAGTGCCGCATTGTCAAAGAAATGGTTGCAGAATGCTTCCACCCCATCGGCACCTGCCTCTGCCAATATTTCGAGTAGGGCTTCATGAGACCCCGAATCGCTGGCCGCCCAACCTGAATACATGAATGTCATGACCGCAAATTTTACCATGATCGAAAGACTCTCCCTGTTGAAATCCAGAAAACCTATCCGTAAGGATACGATAAGCAAGACGTCAGTGAACCCTGGTAACCAAAAAATTCTTTTTGAACAACGAAATGCCCGAAAGGACACGAAAAAATTTCATGGAAGTGGCTTTGTCTGCGAGAATGCGTCGTGCTTTCCATGAAATTTTTTCGTATCCGTTAGTGTTTTTAGTTGTAAAAAAAAGTCACCCGGGTTCATTGACGCATTACTACGATAATTTCATAATATAACATCTCTCGGAAAATAGCTCTTGCAAATTTCAGTTCGTTTACATATATTTAAAGGTATTGAATTGAGACGCATGCTTTAGAAAAAACCTGCATTACAGGAAATATCATGGATCGAACAGATAAAAAAATCATCGCCTGTCTGGTGGAAGATGGCCGCAAAAGCAACAATGAAATTGCTCGGATGCTGAATATTTCGGAGGGTACGGTTCGCAACCGCATCCGGCACCTGACTGAAAGCGGCATGCTGAAGATTGTCGGCATGACAGCGCCGGAAGCCCTGCCGGATCACGAACTGGTGCTAATCGGCGTAAAAGTGGCCGTCAGCAAGGATTTGACTGAGATTGCCGAAAAAATCTCCCGGCTGCCGGAAGTCCAGGCTGCCTCGATCGTCACCGGGCGTTATGACATCATGGTCGAAGCATTGCTGAAGGTGAAATCAGGCCCCATCGATTTCCTCTATGGCTCACTCTCAAGAATCCAGGGTATTATCTCCACAGAAACCTTCATGATCATGAAAAGCTTCAATAAATGGATCATACCGCAAAACGATTTCCCATCCAGCAAAGAATGATGCCAGAGAAAACCGGCGCACTACAACCCATTTTTAACAACGAAAAAACACGAAAAGACACGAAATTTTGCGCTCATTGTTGCCCCTCTGTCAAATCCGTTATCGTCCGGATGGAGGAATCTTCCAGTCGCAACTCCCGTACATAAGTTGTGCGTTCATATTCTCCTTCAAAAGCAAAGCGCGCTCCGATCAACGCCGTCAGGTTGCCACGAACCAATGGCGGGTCATCATTCCAGTGGAAGTGACCGCCAACCCAGAACACAGGACGGGAATGTTTTTCCAAAAGACGCTGGATATCTTCCGGAATTTCAAGATAAATTCCAGGTGCAATCGGACGAGTGCAGCTTCCTGGATACGGCACGTGACTTCCAATAAGAACCGTTTTTCCATCCGCCATGGCTAATGCTTTACGGAACCAACTCCACTGCTTCGGGGAAAATTCATGGTCATTTTTGTCGTTAGGCGACAAAGTAAAAATGGACAATCCTGGAATGCCATTCCAGACAGAATCCGCCTTCTGTTCAAAAACAGATTCGAAAAACGGACGTTCACGATATATGGAACATTCGCGGAACGGGATTTTCAAGGCATCCCGCCATTTCCGGTACTTGGCAAATTCTGCAAGCATTTCCGTTCCATCCCGCAGGAATTCCTTGCGTGACACGGTATCGCCAAGGTTCAGAACTGCTTGAAACTGTTTTGCGCGAATAAATTTTGCCAGATCATCCAGCAGTTTTTCCTCGTGAGCAAGCGAATTCCGTTTGTCACCCAGATGCAAATCACTGATAATCAGAACACTCATCGTTCATACACACTCCGGATCCCCGAAAAGCCGCCGGTTGCTGGTAATGATCTGTTGTGGCATGAAATCACACCGTGCCAATTCCACCATGGTGATGCCCCCAGGTGTTATATCAAAGCGCGAAATCGAGCAATTCCAGTTATGGCGGTCTGCTCCCTCATAATCGCAACGGGCAAAAAAGTTCCATTTGAGAGATTGAATCGAGGCACCATGCCCCACCAGAAGAATGTCGTCCGCTGGGGGATTCGCCAAAAGCTCCTCCACGAAACGGTCAACCCTGGCACGTACCACTTCGAGTTCTTCTTTGCCTCCTGGTGTCAGCCAAGGCCAGGCGAGCACAGCATCCGGTGCAATCCGGGAATAATTGACCCGAAGTTCCTCCAATGTCATGCCAGGACACGGCGGCTCCGAGTAGAAGCGCATTTCCTGGAGGCGGGGTTCCGGATAAAATCGTAAACCGCACTCTTCCGCCACAGCATTCGCTGTTTCAGCGGTACGGGCATAAGGGGAAGTTAGGATGAGTCCCCGAAACCTCTCCGCTTTCAGATGGCCTCCAAGACAACGCGCCTGCTCCAGTCCCAGGCAGGAAAGGGGATAGTCCCCCGGCGGGAGTTCATGGTTGGCGCCGGCAGGCATCCCTTCCAAAGCCGGCTGACCATGACGGGCAAATCGCAGGATCATGATTCTTTGTCTCCTGAAATATTTTTCAAAACTGCCGGTTTCCAATGATATTCCTCGGAAAATCCCAGCGATTCCGCCCAACGCGTTCGGATTGCAGCGTCCGGGCACCCCTCCGTACTATGGGCATCGGAACCAATCGAAAACAGATTTTTTGAACTGCAGAGGTCTTTCAAAAAGGCGACGTATACTTCATCGGACGGGTCATTGCGGTTGATTTCCAAGGCAACACGATATCGTTTCGCCAGAACGGCTATTTCCTTCAGATACTCGGGTGGAATTAGGTGAAATCCCCAACTCGGGACAATGCCGGCCTTCTGGTAACGGTACCCCTCTCCAAAAGGGTGTCCGATAATGTCCACATTGCGGTTTGTGAGCAAAGTGTTCCGGATGCGAAGATACTCGGTGCGAATATAGGTCTCCACATCAGGAATAATCTTTGGGGAAAGATGTACCGAGCCAATGACGTAATGCAAGCCAAGTTTGGCACGTCCTTCAACACCGCAAACATCCGTGCCATCGTCATTCAGGTCAGCTTCCACGCCGAGAAACGTGTCACTCCTGTCAAAATGAGGGGCATAATATTCGGCGGAAAGTTCTTCGAGGCAATGAAAAGGGTGATGTTTTGCGTGATTGCAATGTTCCAGAATCCCGATATAGCGATTCCCCGCCATTCGAGCAGCAACCTGCTGTTCGGCAGCAGTCGGACCAGGTTCCGCATCCGCAGCCTTTATCCGATAGAACGAAGCGTGAATGTGATAATCGCTTTGCAAAATCATAATGTCAGTGAATCAATGATGAAAATTTATATCCGTCGCAATGATAAGATAGTCGCTATTGTAGAGGGCGTCCAAAAAGGGTTCCGTGCGCATTCTATCCGCAGATTACGCAGATGGACGCCGATTTCCAGGATTAGGAATTGTAGGAATTTGTAGGATTTTCCATGTTTCTGCATGACTTCTTATGATTTTGCTTGCAATTTCGTTTTTGAAGCACTATTTTTTCGCCGTGGTTCAGACAGCCTCCAAGCCCCACCCAACCAGGGGGCGAACCACCCTTACCGCGCGCGAGGCGGAAGCGGGGGGGGCAGGCAGGACGCGGTGGACACTGTGGACGTTGTGTACAGAACATGGACGCACCCCGTGCCTTTTTTGGATAGTCGCTATTGTATGATAAAGAAATCGAAACCATTGCCTGGTAAGTTCAGAAATATTTCCTTTTGCGTTTCCATGCTTCCGAGCTTCATGCGCTTTCCATCCGGCATCAACCGCCAGATCGTACTCTGTTTGGGAACTTCCAGATCAGCGGCAGACGGAAGAATCAAGCTGTTTTCGCCCTGCCCTTCCCCGAAACGGAATACCGCAATGCCGACAGAACCGTCTTTGTAGGAGCGATATACCGTATTTCGCCATTCCTCCGTTTTCATTTTCTGCGGTTTCATTAATTCCATCATCGCCACTGGCTTTGCGAATTCCATCGGACGAATCATACGACCAACCCGCAGATAATCGTAGGCTGCCTCGGTAAGTCCCACCATATCCTTCAGGTATTTGCGGGATGCTTCGTCTTCTGGTGGCAAACCAAAGAAACGTCCCGGTATCACTCCCTCGAGAAAATCAAATCCAATCTGCCGAAAATCCGATGCAGTATACTCCTCGCTGACTACTCTTCCGTGGCTGAGGATATAATCCCCGTACAGTGCACGTTCCAGAGGAATATGTCCCGGATATGTTGAAACAGCGTTCAGTTTGTAGTCCAGCAAATCCACATAGCACTCACAGGAGGCCTCTCCCCCCAGATAAAATTCCGGATTTACCGCCTTAGTCTGCTTACGGGATGCTTCACCGAAAGAGCGTTGCGCACGATAATCGGTGTTCGCACCTCCAGCGCCATGTCCATGGCGGATATCGAAGCACTCACTTGCCGGCTTGCTCTTTCCAAACGTGTCCTGGTAGAATCCAGTAAAGCCTATTTTTATCAGGTGTTCCCGCATCTCTTCCGAACGCTTTTGCCATACCGGAGACATCCTGCAACAAATCCCGCGTTCGTTCAAATAAAGCAGAACAGTTCCATCCGATGTCAGTTTCCGCCCTGGCGCCAACTCCATGTTTTCCGGGGCATCCTGGTTATAGATTTCACTCTGCAAAAATACACTGCAACGCAGACCACGAGACGTGCAATCTTGCAAAATTTCTGGAAGTCCGGGAAAAGGCGCGGCACAAAATCCATAATACTCACAAACGGGATAATTGGGTTTGTTCTCCGGCTCCCGGAATTTGGCATAATGATACAGGGTGGCGGGAATCTTCTGATTCGGAAACAACTCACACCACCGATTGAAACTGTTCAAAACACTTTCTGGAAAAAGTTTCTTACTTTCCCGGAGATAGAATCTCAACCACACAGGAGCATGCTTCAGGAATTCCGGCGTGTCGTTACGATAAAGCGGGCCGCGGGAAACCCAGTGCTGCTGTAGATACCACTGCCGATAAATCTGTCCGGCATCAAACCAATCACCATCAAACGTTCCCAGAAGACAGGTAAAAGAACTCTTCACTGCATTGCCTGGGCGCCCTCGATCTGCTGGATAGCAGCGAAGATTTTTAATAAACATTCCATAGGCAGGAACATAGGTCTGCAGAAATTCCTTTTCATGTCCTTCGGCGTCCTCCGAGGCAAAATAAATGCCTTTCTTTTTTTCAGCATCGTACAATGCCGTCATCTGGAATCGCGCAGAGGAACAAGGGTACTCTTCATGCTGACAGTTCTGAAATTCATCAATAGGGCGCAATCTTCCGCGACGCCAAGGGAGGACACATTTGTTGGACGCCACAGTTCCTCGAGGCAGCAATGCCAGCCTGGGGAATTCCAAACGGTCAAAACGCAGTTTTTCTCCACAGTTATCCACCATGATTCCAAACCGTACAAAAGCGCCTGCTGCTTTTCGAATGGTCACTTTTGCAACTGCTTCTGCGCGAGTATAGGTAATCTCCATCCCCAAAGGAGAATCCAATTCCCGGCACTCCACCATGCTGTCATAGGATCCGATAAACTGCACCTGTCCTGCCGCATCAATCAGACGAAGCTCCCACAGTGGGCAAAGGCAGGCATGGTTGGCCAAGAGATTTCCGCCTCCATCAAAGGAAAGCCATTGGGGAAGTCCACTCTTCTTGTCCACTGCTAGAATCATTCCCTCCCCAACCACAATCCGAGACTGCTCAGTCTCTCTGCTTTTTTCCTCCTGTGAAAAATCCACCAAAGCAGTCAGGGGACGTTTTTCCCCCATCCATTTCTGAAGGCGCACCTTGCGGGAGGCGGAGACTTCCGCCCGTTCCAAAGTGCGAAAATGCTCTGCCATTTCCCAGGCAGGGCTGCCCGCAAATGCCACCACGCCAAGAAGCATCACAAGCAAAAACAGTCGCAATCTCATGTAAAATCCACCTTTAGTATGTGATGATCAAATGGTTCGGGCGCCAGAAGCGAAAGTTATTCCCATCGCCTATTGTATTGTGACTCTTGACCGCTGTGCTCTTGGAGTCGATCGTTGCAACATGACCATCCACATAGGCCACGTTGACCTGTGCGGTGCCATGCCGCCCGGACCAAGCGTCCACATGTGCTTTTGCAGCAATTTTACTCAGCATGGCAGCATTTGAGGTGAAGCCTGGCAGGTAGTTGTAATTTTTGATGGAAGCATTGTTGAGATTCGCGTAATTCCAAATCATGCGATGGATTCCGCCATCCATTACAGACATGAGTAGAGAAGGTTTTTTTGCGATCGAGTACATCCGGCACTTGGAAGCATCCGCCGCGCTGGAATAGCGGGCATGTATATCCTGATTCACACCGTAGTTCATCGTCAGAACACCATCTGCAGTTTTCTTTTTGTCCCCTGCACGAACCCCCGGGCAGAGAAGAATGGAATTCGAATCGACCTTGGTGTTGAAACCAAGATAACTATAGAGCAAATCACACCAGTACCATTTTTCATCAGTCAAAAAAGTTCCTGTCGGTGGAAGAGTTGTTATGTTATCGATCTGAGACAACTCGAAATAATCATTATTATCTTGCAAATACATCTGTTCCGCCAAAGCGATATTCTTCAGATTCGAAGTGCAAGATGCGGTTTTTGCCTTGTCCCGAGCCTTTCCCAAAGCCGGCAACAACATCGCAGCTAAAATAGCAATGATAGCGATAACAACTAAAAGTTCGATTAATGTAAAATCCTTTTTCATGCTGTAACTCCTTATTTTGGACAACGTACCTCAATGCTGAACAATTATGAACTATGGAAAAAACTTGTTTCTTTCGAATCCGGATAATGGACAATATCCCCTTCGAGCATTTGGATTCCAGGTTTAAAGTGCACGAGGCGCTCCATCAGCAGGTTGGCTGCTGCATCCATATCGAAACGCGTCGTAGTCATGCGAACTCCCGAAAAACAGACCGAGGCGGCATCATCCATTCCAAACAACTCTATGGCATTTGCCAACTTGCCCATGCCGGACAGAGCCGCTGCCGCCCCGAGCACATGATAATCCGTGGCAAAAAGCATTGCCTCGACTCCTGGATTACGCTGAACTTCCTTCTGTGCTTGCCTATACCCCAGGCGAAAATAGTGCAAAGCACTGTTTCCATGCACAAAACCGACACGGTCAACCTTCATCCCACAATCTGCATAGCGAGCCTGACGTTCCACAGGCAGTCGCGGCAAAAGATGATCGGTCATGTACTCCTCGGTCAACGCCAAACGGATATTCTGGCGTCCCCCGAGTTCCAAGAAATCTAGATAACGGATATAAGCCCCCACCTGGTCTGCACAAACTCCATCTGAAGCCTGACGATTGTTGAAGCCAAGGACACGATGCCCCTTATCCAGCAAGTACTTCTCGAGTTCTGAATAGTTCTTCGGAGTGCCGATAAAAAGAAAGGCACGGCAACCACGCTCCTCCAGAGAACGTACAAGTGATTTCTGCTCGGAATCCTCGCCCGATAAAACTGCCGTGTACATCGCATAATTGCGCTCATTCAACCCAGTGCAAAGATTCATGTACAGATTACGAAGCATCTCATGCTGAGTGATTCGTTTCTGGGAAAAAACCACAGCAACAATATTGGTCGCTCGCCCAGTCATGATATTGTAACCAACATTCGGACGATAACCATATTTCTTCACCAAAGCATGCACACGGTCAATCTTCGCCTGTGAACAATAAGTCTTGCGCCCATGCAAAATGCTGGACACCGTCGTCGGCGCCAACTCGCATAAACGAGCAATCTCCTTTAATGTCACACGCTTCTCAACCATAAGAGCGACCTTTTCATGACCTGAAACACGACATACAATAGTGTACGTATATAATTATACAACAAAAAAACCGGAAAGCAAGGAGCCTGGCATTCGGGATTTGATTTTTAACTAATTTTTAATTTCTACCTAATTTGCCTAATTTGCGGGCGTTCACACTTCTGGTCTTGAAACACTTTCCCATTTTTGAGATTTTTTTGATTTTTTGGTGATGGGAAAGGGAACCGGCTTCATGCCGGTGAGCCGCGGCGCAATTGCGTAAAGCCGACCTTGGCAGATAAGAATTTCGCACTATTGCCCAACTTCTTCTTTTTTGTAAAAGATTTTTTTATGGACGATGGACAGGGACAGGAATGGACACGATGGACCGAATGGACAAGAATGGACTGTTGAATGGACAATGGACGATGGACAGGAATGGACACGTACAGCAGTGACATTTTTTATGCCTGTCCATTCGTCCATCAAACGTCTAGTCCATCGCGTCCATGATGTCCATTCGTGTCCCTGTCCATTAAAAACGCTCATTTTGCCGTTTGAATAGGTTGTGGACGCCAGTTCACCCCAAGCCTTTTCGTGTGGTTCGTGGACAAAAAATAGATTATTGCCCTGCCCCGCCGTTAAATTATTGCAGCAGAATCCGATACCAGGCCTGTCGGAAACTTGGAATTCGCACGGGGATGGCGTTGTCCTTGTCAAAGGGGACTTCTTCCCCAGAGAAGGCATCATAAACTGCTGATAATTTGCCAGGCAGGGCAGCCGGATTGATGTGAACTTTTCCGCTGATTTCCTTTTGCTCCTCATTGAAGTTGGCGATCAGCAGCAATGCGCTGCCGGATTTATGATATGCAGAAACTTTGACCAGCTCGTCAGGGGTTTGCAAGGCAGGACTGTTTTCTGCCCAGTACGGGATAAAATTATGATAGTTGGCGCCAAAGTCCTCGAGGGCTTTCCAGTAAGGGGCAAGTACCTGCATTTCATTAATCCGATATGTATGCGTCCAAGTCGTTCCATGGACAAACGCGAAGGTGCAATTTTCAATGGCGCTGAAGGGTTGATAAAGGTATGAGCAGAAGCGTGTGGGCATGCCGAACGGGAAACCGGTCAGCAACATTCGAAATGCCTGAAGGGGCAGTATATCGAGTTTTTTCCGATCACCGACTTTCATGCCCATGAACTGCTCGCCTTCCCAAATGCCGTCCCAGAAAAAGCAAGTCGGTGCATCCCAGAGACTGGATTTGTGCTGTTCGCAATAGCCATTTCTTGCTTTGACCAGATTATACAGACGCCAGGCTTTCATGCGACCATCCCAGACATTGCGTTCCGGGCGTCTGACTCCGGCAAAATCCGTCACTCCGCAACCATGTTTGGCGTTGTCACAGCTGCTGTACATGCGGCCATCGAGAAAAACCCCGTCCACCTTGAATTCGTCCATGATGCTTGCCACCCGCCAGAAAAAGTAGTCGATGTATTCACTACGTGGGCAGGCTTGGTAGCATTTTTCCCGAGGTGCGTTTGCCGGTGGGATAAAGGGTTGTCCACGCGGGGTAATCAGCCAATCATCCTGATAAGCGTCCCAGAGCCGATCAAAGTTGGAAATGGAGTTGTTGATATAGATCAGCGCTTTCATGCCATTGTCATGAATTGCAGCGACAGTTTTACGGAAAGCTTCCGGTTGACTGATATACAGCCCTGCGCAAGCTTCGTCGGTTGGTTGTAAACCATGGAACATCAAGGCCTTTGCTCCCAGCATGGCATAGCCTTCAATCATGCTAGGAATCGGGCCGTTTAACGCTGCCGTGCCACTACCCCAGCGTCCGGAGCCGAGTTGGCCATTGGGAGTCAAGTATCCATATTCGGCAGTCTCGGAAATTTTGGTTGGGATGGTTGCACGTCTTCCATTGCGATATTCGCAGCGGTCGAGTGAATCGAGCAGCAATGTCTCTTCATCTGCGACGGCAGGCGAATCCGGATGAAACTGCGCCCGAGCGGTTTTGCTGATGTGCAGATCATCGACCAGCATGCGCGGACCGCCAATCCGGATCAACGCAGGCCCGACGCTGCTCGAACCGGAATACGGCAGACTGGCAGATAAAACCCCGTTCAGATAGAGTTTCAGTTCATTTCCCCAGCTGAAAGCGATATGGCACCATTCCTGTGCCGGCAGGAATTTCCCCGTTTTCAAATAGGCCAGCTGTTGGCCAAGCTCATAAATCTGCATGTAGACTCCATCCTGCGAATCATTGCCGAGGTTGAGACACCGATAACGACCATGCGTCGTGCGAAAAAACACCTCGCCTTTTTTAGCGGCGTCCGCATCAAACACGGCTTTTACCTGCAACTCGACGGTGCCTTGTGCAATGTTAATGTTCCCGTGAGCATCGTATTCCACAGGTGACGTCCAGGCAGGGCTTCGGACGGGGTCTTCATCTGAATAGAGAACGGCATAGCACATCCGCATTTCATCGCATTTTTCAGGCATTGGACGGGCCGGAAAAGCCTGGAAACCGCTACTGAAGCGACGTTCAGAAGAAAAGTTGCTGGGTTGATCGATGTAATTGATCCGTAAAACGACTTGCTTTTGTCGCGGCAGCAGCTCGATCGCCTTTGCAGGGTTAGCCAATGGCCAAGAAAAAGGCATGGCATCAAACCAGGCAAACCCGGAGTCTTCACAGAGCAGGTGAAAAATATTTCGGATAGGGTGTGCTTCATCGTGTTCCGGCAAGGAGTATCCGGTTTTAATTCCACCGAATTGCCAAGGACCGCGATGGATATATTTCACCATTGACCGCAAATAAGGGACTTCAATAGCATAGCGTTGCACCGGAAGACCTTGCGGAACAGTCAAGTCAAAGCGGATAACTCCATCGAAATAAACTTCAGTCAGGGCTTGATAGTAGGTATCGTTCACCCCGGGAACCTTGCCCTGCCACCGGAATCGGACGCAGGTGTCATCTACCTTCTCTTTACTTTGCAGACTCCAGCGCGGCGCAGGCTGTAAAATCACCTGCATGGGAGCGTCAAGCAGCACCTTTCCCTGTGATTCGATCTGTACCGGCAAGGGATGTTCGGCAAAATGGAAATTCCGCCCCCAGACCTTGACAAGCATCCCCTGCAATTCCACCGGAAGCCATGGTGCAGGAACCTCGTTTCCCGGAATCCCCTCCACAAACTCCCGCCAATGCGGCTTGGGCGGTGTGGCAAAAGGAACTTCTTGCAGTTTTTGTATGCTTTGCCCCGCGTTTTGCAGAGACACCTTCAAACGCAGGCGTGATCTTTCCGGCAAGGTGTCCGGCAAAGGAAAAATAGTGTCAATGCGGGACTCAGCAGTGAATTGCGAATCAAAACGGCAAAGATTCGTGCCACTCTCGTCAACAATCTCAAAATCCCATTTCCAGCGTTTTTGTGGTGGAAGCTTTGTCGAGGAAGCCTGAATCGCGATTTTCCGTCCGCCATCAGGCAAACGCAACTGCACATCGATTCCCCAGCAACTCAAGACCAGGAGCAAAGCGAAAACGAATCCCCAACATATCCGGCGCATCTATTTAACCCCCATCTAAAAAGGATTTTTTAACCACGAACCACACGAAAAGACTTGGCGCGGGCTGACGTCCACAACCCATTTTTTGTCCACGGAAAGCACGGAAAACTCGGAAAATTTTGTAGGATTGCTGCTTCGACGGATGAGCAGCAACCCTATAAAAAGTTCGTGCTTTTTCGTGCCTTTCGTGGTTAAAAAAACTTTTTGGAACCTTCTATTTACTCTCCTCGATCCATATCCAGGTCTGGCGAAAACTTTTCAAGTTCTGCACGGTCAGCGTCCCATCTGCTTGAATTGGAATGCTGATTCCTGAAAAAGCATCCCGTGCAACGGGCTTTTTGAATGTTGCCACTGCTGGATTCAGCTGCAAAGTTCCGGTGAAAGGCGGCTGATCTTCATTGAAATTGGCAATCATCAACAACAGTGCAGATTCGCGCCGGTGAGCCGAAACTTTGATCAAATCATTCTCAGGGGCGTGTATCGGCGGCTCCTTGGCCCAGTATGGAATAAAATTGTGGTAATTGGCGCCGAATTGATCCTGGACTTTCCAGTAAGGAGTCAGGAAGTGGGCTTCATCGAGCCGGTAGGTCATGGCGGAGGTCGTGCCATGCACAAAAGCCAAAGTCGCATTTTCCACCGGCGTAAACGGGGCATAGTTATACGCCGTGAAACGAGTCGGCAGGCCATATGGCAAGCCGTTCATTTGTGCCCGCATAGCTTCCAGCGGGCAGATATCCAGGCGTTTCTGATTGCCGCGGACAGTACTCATGAACTGTTCGCCTTCCCAAGCTGCGTCCCACAGATAACAAACCGGAGCATCCCAGTTGCCGGACTTGTGCGCCTCCGCATAGGCATTGCGTTGCTTGACCGTGTGATAGAGCAGAAGCTGCCGTTCGCGTCCACTCCAGATATTGCGTTCGGGCACGTCAACTCCCTCGAAATTCCGAACGCCGCAACCATGCTGCCGATTGTTGCACGTAGCATAGGAACGCCCGTCAAAGAAGATTCCGTCCAGATCATAGGTATCGAGCAGTTTTCCTATGCGATAAACAAAATATGTAAAAAATTCACTGCGCGGGCAGGCTTGAAAGGACCTTTCCTTGGGGCGATTTGGCGGTATGAATGGCATGCCCCTTGGCTCAATCAACCAGGGGTCCGCATAGGTATCCCACATTCGGTCGTTATTGGACAGGCTGTTGCTGGTGTAGATCACAGCACGCATCCCGTTGGCCTTGATGGCCTTCACACAACTGCGAAAACGCACCTCGTCAGTCACATACAGGCTTGCTGTGGATTCCCCGATCGGTTGCATGCCGTGGAAGATCAGCGTATCAACGCCCATCTCCGCATAGCCTTGAATCGGGCTTTTCAGTGGCTGATTCAACGGCAGGATGCCGAAACCCTCACACCCCGGCCCGATGCGTGTATCCGGCATTAAGTATCCGCATTCGGCTTCCTCGGAAATTTTATCCGGGACAGTAGCTCTGCGCCCATTAATGAAAGCCTGCTTTTCGAAATTATCTGCCAGCAAGGTGTATTGATCGACGTCGGCATGTGTTGACAGAGATAAGGAAGTCCTAGGCTGGCTGGAGATTCTCAAGGCGTCCAGAAAGACCTTGCAACCACCCGCCTTCAGCATGGCCGGCATGATTTTGAGGGAGCCGGGATAGTTGGCGGACGCGACTTTTTGACCATCGACAAAAAGCTCGAATTCCTTGCCCCAGTTCAGCGCAATGGCATGCCATATTCCGGGTTTTGGATGCAGCCCTGACTTAATTTTTACCTTTGTGCCATATTCATAAATTTCGGCATAAATGCCGTCCTGCGAATTCCAGGCCAAGTCCATGACATAATAATTACCATGCGTGGCACGGAAGAAAAATTCGCGCTCCGAATGACTTTGCGGCTCGAAGTCCGCTTTCATTTGGAATTCAATGCATCCTTGTTCAATCTGAAAATTTCCATGTGGCAGATAATCCACAGTTCCTCTCCAGGCGGGATGTGGGTGGGGGTTCTCATCGCCATATTTGACTACATAACATACTCGCATGGCCGGTTCTTTTTCCGGCATCGGGCGCACCGGTATCGCCTGCAACCCGAAAGAGAACTGCCGCTCCGGTGAATCCGCGACCAAATGATCGATATAATTCACGCGGACGACAAAGGAATCCGCCTTGGGCAACAAGCCGATGGCCTGCTGGTCATGCTTCAGCGGCCAATCAAAGCGCATGCCGTCAAACCAGCATAAACCGACATCGTCATCGAGCACATAAACGTTTTCCCGGATGGGGTGATATTCCGCCTTGTCCGGAGTCTTGTAGGTGGTGAAAATGCCGCCAAACATCACCGGAGCGCGGTGAATAAAACGCGCCAGATCAGAACGGTACGGTATTTCCAGAGCCAATTCAGCTAGTGACATTTTTTCCGGCAGGACGACCTCGAAACGCACCGCACCGTCAAAGTACACCTCGCTCCAGGCCTTGCAGTTTTGTCCTGCAATTGCCCCTTCCCAGTCGAAGCGAATGCAGGCATCATTTTTCTTTGCAGCTTGTGACAAACGCCAGACCTGAGCTTGATCGCCGGAGACAAAACGCATCGGCGCAGCCAACAAAGGAATTTCCTGCGACCGGACCTGCACAGGCAATGGCGATGTTTCTGAAAAGACATAATCCCTACCCCAGACACGGGCTGTCAGTCCATCCAATTGCACAGGTGTCCAAGGCGGCAAGGCCTGAGTTTGCGGATATTGAGGCGGTTCCGTCTGCCAGACCGGTTTTGATGGCGTTGCGAAATTCACCTCCTGACGCAACAAGCAATCATTTTCACTGCCTAATTCACAAAGCAGCCGGTAACGCTCCCGCTCTTTCAGTTCAGAAATATCCCAACGGTAATTTTCGCCGGATGTTGCAAAGGCATATTCACTAAGGACGCGGTGCTTTTCACCTGTTTCAGACAAGATGGAAAAACGGTACTTCTGATTGCTCCCGGGTTGCAGGCTCAGGTTTTTTGGAATGACGCGGCATTCCAGGAATCGTCCGCCGTCAGTCAGCTTCGCTTGCAGGTGAATCTCGGGCTTATTATTGATGCTGACCGGCCAGCGGTGTTGTACATAAGTATGTGGCTGAAATTTTCCTGCTTTGGCCTCTTCGCTTAACTCGCTGCCCCCGCCACCGTAATATGCAGGTATATGATGGACACGGGCTTTTTCCAGGCTGGCTTCCAGGATGTAATCCCCATCGGGTTGCTCGCCAAAATTGCATTCGCCGGATTTGCTGTCAAAGCGATTTTGACAGCTTTGTTGGGCGACGACTTTTCCGCTCAGATCCAGCAATTTCAGAACGACATCAATGAAACCTGATTCCGGCAGCAGTGGGGTATCTGCAATGATATTCAGCTTGCCCTGGTAATATTCTGCACCTGGTCGTAAAGCCAAGCAAGGCTCGGATTTTGAGAAGCGCAGTCTTGCCCCTTGCTGCGCATCGCCAAAGTAGGAATGCGGATTGGTGCGGATGAACACGGTATACTCCGGCCCTCCGGCAATAACAGAACGCGCCATATTGAAGCATAATTCGGAAGGGATTTCAGTAAAGCCCAGGTCTTGAAAAGGGATTCGATAATAGATCGTAAAAGAATCTGCATCCTTGCGCACGGCAGACTCCCATTTTCCATCCCAGCGTCGGTCAACCTGAAAAGCATCATAACGCACATTCGCTGCATTTACGCTCATCTGGTAATATTCATTGCCTGGTTTTCCAGGCAGAGCCAGGCATAGATCGATGCTGTCATCAAAATAAATTTCGCCATCACGGTCAAGGTGTCGCACCACAGGAAGAAGCCCGTCCCGAAGCATGCAGCCGACTCCCACATACAGGCTGTCCTGATAAACCGCCAGGCGCAGATGCGTTTGCGCCTGGGCCGCTTTCCCGCTGACCAGTTCGGTAAATCCGAAAAATGCAGCAGCCTGTTTCCAGGCGCCCTGATCAAGATCACCGTTGAATTCAGGCTCGCGATCCAGAATCGGCACCTGCAAGATGGTGGCACTGCTTGCAAACTGGATGAACAGGAGCAGGCTGGCAAAGAATAATGTTCTGAACATGAATCTCATTCCTCTGATCTTATTAATTTCCCCAAAGGTCCCGGGTAATGTGCTTCAAGCTGTCGGCACCGAAGATTTCACTGTGCTCCTGGCCGCTGACAATGGCGGTGCGGCGGCTTTGCACGACACTGCTATCCAGATGCAGGACATTCATCGTGTTGTTGTGGCGGTGTGAAGCGTATTGAAAACCGAAGAACATGCTATCACGATATAAAATCTCACATACGGGTGCAAACCCTGCCACCGTTGCAACTTTAGAGTGAAAGTAGTCATTGACCATCATCGCTTTAGAGGGAACACGAACTATGGTCGTTTTCAACCCTCGATTATAGTGTGCATCAGTCAACTTGTCCTTGTGCCAAAAATATTTTGGATAAGAATAACTGACTTGGTAATAGGATTCCGCATCCGCTCCCGGACATAGAAACAACTTGGTCAAAACCGGTTTGCTTCCGTCAGAACTGATCTTGCCGGTATGAAAATACTCAATCAGTGTGCACCAGTAAGCAAATTGCCAAGTCTTGCCTTGCGGGATCATCATAGACGGAACAGAAAAATCATCAGACTCGTCACTATACATCGCCATAATCAGACCCAATTGCTTCAAGTTCGCAGCGCAGGATATCCCCTTCGCCCGCGCCCGCGCCTTGCTGAGCGCCGGCAACAGCATGCTCGCCAGGACAGCGATAATCGCGATCACGACCAGCAGTTCAATAAGTGTGAAAAAAGACTTTTTCATGATAAAAATTCCCTTTCGTTACAACAACATTCTCAAACACAGAAAAAATGAAATGACCAATCAAAAACTTCTTGCCAGGCACCCTGCACCCTGCACCCTACACCCTACACCCTACACACTACAGCAACTGTCCCGCTCGATTAAAGACGGTTGCAAGATCGCATCCTTTACCGGTTCAGATTTCCGGATTATCTTCAGCAACAATTCGACTGCTTTCGCGCCCTGTTCCTCTTGCGGCTGCGCAATCGTGCTTAATTTCGGATACATCATTTGGCAAAACTGATAATTGTCGGTACCCAGAACAGAAAGTTCCTCCGGCAATTTCCTGCCATCCCTCAAAGCCGCATTTATCACCCCGGCGGCATTGTGATCGTCATAAGCATAGACAGCACTCACGTCAAGCCCCTCTTGCCGTATCCGATCCCAGGCCTGCTCCCCATCCGAAAAAGTCATGGACTCCGGAAAATGAAAAATCGTCCCGGATCGTCCGCATAAAGCGTTAAAACGAGCCTTGAACGCTTCGCAACACTGCGGACGAGGCCCCAGAATCAGAATTTTCCTATGCCCCAAACGGAACAGATACTCCGCCGCGCAAACCCCAATTGCCGCCCCATCAACGAAAACACTCCGGACGTCATCCAATGGAGAATGATGAAACAAATTGACAACCGGAATGCGTTGGGATACCCCCATGAACAATTCAGCGTATTCCGGTGACATGTAGTCTGAAAAAATCATCCCGTCAATGCGGTTCCGCATCAATTGCCGGATGCGACGGCTGCAATCGGCAAAATCCGAGTAGGAAGTCATAACCAGACTGTAACCATGCCGGTGAGCATGCTGCTCCGCACCAACTAAAGCAGCAGCAGACATGCTGGTGAAAAGTCCACTGCCAATGTAAGCAAGCAAATAACTCCGACCAGCACGTAAACCACGCGCATATTTGCTAGGCTGATAATCCAACTCCGAAGCTATGCGCAAAATGCGCTCGCGAGTCGAAAAACTAGCCTTGCAACCACCATCGGGGTTATTTATCACACTCGATACAGTGCTGATCGATACACCCGCAGTCCTGGCTATCTCCTTGATCGTAACCATTAAATTGAACCAATGATTTAGCTTCAGGCGAAACGTTTCGCCTCAGGTTAAATTTATACCAACATTGTAGCTTTGTCAAATCGTTTTTTCATCTACGAGGGGCGATAACTTTGACTTATTGTAATGCGTCAGTAACTTGGTGACAGGGGCATTTCGTTGTTCAAAAAGAATTCCTCGCCTACCCAGGTTCACTGACGCCTTACGACTTACTGTTTTTTTTCCGCAGATTGTTGCAGATTAAGAACTTTTGCTTTTGCAGCACGCTGCTCTCAGATTTGATTTTCAATTGATATAGAATTATGTTAGTCGTTAAGACAACCTGTTTATTTACGCAGGCAGCAAAAGGTGTGCCGGTTACGCATTTACTGAGCTTTGCTGCTTCTTTTCAAGAACAGGCGAATGGTTCTCAAGTTAAGGCGGTCGCAGAATGGGGCAGTGAGGAGCTGAACTAATGATTACAACAGAACTGTTTTCCTGGACAGCAGCAGTAGTTCAAGGCACCAGAAGCTCTTGTGCCGGCTGGGTTGGAGCACTTGTCTTGGCTGTCGCACTTGGAATTATGCCTTCCGTGTTGGCAGCAACATGGGGGGATTATACATACCAAGTGGACAATGGAAAAGTCACCATCACAAAGTATAATGGTCCCGGTGGTGAAGTAGTTATCCCAGACAAAATTGGAGAATATCCCATTACCAGTGTCGGGGACTGGGCGTTTTCCTACTGCCGCAGCCTCACCAGTGTGGACATCCCCGACAGCGTGACCAGTATTGGGGATGGTACGTTTTTCAATTGCTCCGGGCTTACGGCAGTGGTGATTCCCCCCAGCGTGACCAGCATTGGAGACAGTGCGTTTCAAGGCTGCTCCAGTCTCACCGAGGTGGTGATTCCTGATGGTGTGACCAGCATTGAGGAAGATACGTTTTGGGGCTGCCACAGTCTCGCCAGTGTGGACATTCCCGACGGCGTGACCAGCATCGGGAAAGGGGCGTTTTGCTACTGCTTCATTCTCACCGAGGTGGTGATTCCCGATGGCGTGGCCAGCATTGGAGAGGAGGCCTTTGCCTACTGCGTCAAACTTGCCGGCGTGGTGATTCCAACCAGCGTGACCAGCATTGGGGAGGAGGCGTTTGCCCGCTGCTCCAGCTTCACCGAGGTGGAGATCCCCGACGGCGTGACCAGCATTGAGAAAGGTACGTTTAGCGAATGCTCTAAACTTGCCAGCGTGGTGATTCCCAACAGCGTGACCAGCATCGGGGGGTATGCATTTTACTATTGCTCCAGTCTTGCCGAGGTGGAGATCCCCGACGGCGTGACCAGCATTGGAGAGTGTGCGTTTACCGGCTGCACCAGCCTCACCGAGGTGGTGATTCCCGACGGCGTGACCAGCATTGGAGAGTCGGCGTTTGCCCGCTGCTCCAACCTTGCCAGCGTGGTGATTGGAAACAGCGTGACCAGCATTAGGGAGTATGCGTTTGCCTACTGCTACAAACTTGCCAGCGTGGTGATCCCCAACGGCGTGACCAGCATCGAATATTCGACGTTTGACCGCTGCTCCAACCTTGCCAGCGTGGTGATTGGAAACAGCGTGACCAGCATCGGGGGATCGGCGTTTTACGGCTGCCGCAGCCTTGCCGAGGTGGTGATTCCCGACAGCGTGACCAGCATTGGGTGGTATGCATTTTACGACTGCTCCAACCTTGCCAGCGTGGTGATTGGAAACAGCGTGCAGAGCATTGGGGGGTATGCGTTTTACTACTGCTCCAACCTTGTCGAGATGGAGATTCCCGCCAGCGTGACCAGCATTGGAAAGTATGCGTTTTCCTACTGCACCAGCCTCGCCACCGAGCTGGTAATCCCCGACGGCGTGACCAGCATCGAGGATGAAGTATTTCACTACTGCCGCAGCCTTACCAAGGTGGTGATTCCCAACAGCGTGACCAGCATTGGAAGGGAAGCGTTTTACCTCTGCAGCAGCCTCACTAAGGTGGTGATTCCCGACAGCGTGCAGAGCATCGGGGGATCGGCGTTTGCCGGCTGCTTTGGCCTCACCGAGCTGGTGATTTCCAACAGCATTACCAGCATTGAAGAGTCGGCGTTTGCCAGTTGCTATGGCCTCACTAAGGTGGTTATTCCAGGTAGCGTGACCAAAATTGGGAGAGGTGCGTTTTACAACTGCAACAGCCTCACCAATATGGAGATTCCCGACAGCGTTACCAGCATTGGTGAATATGCGTTTTCCTACTGCAACAGCCTCACCAGTGTGGTGGTGATTGGCGACAACTTAACCAGCATTGGGAATATTGCGTTTGACAACTGTGCAAACCTTTCAGGCATCTACTTTACCGGCGTCCCACCCGAGCTTGCCCCCAATGTATTTTCGGGTTATGCCTTTACCGTCTACTACATATACGGCACTGAGGGTTGGGGCGAAGAGTATGGCGGTCGTCCAACCGCGGTATGGACCAACAAAGTCAACTTCGATGGCAATGGCGGAACACCCGGCATAGCAGAGCAAACCTACAATGCCGGATTTCCCTATGGCGAACTACCCACAGCGGATCGCGAAGGCTTTGACTTCGCAGGATGGTGGACGGAAGATGACACCCAGGTCGATGATGAAACGCAGGTGCCGCTGCTGACTAACGAATACACCCTTTACGCCAAGTGGGCTTCTAAATATATCGTAAACTTCTGCTTGGGCGGACCAGGCGCTCGAACCGGCGGCGGAGCTTTGCAGCAAGAAATCTTAGAGGGAATGGACGCTGAAGAGCCGGAATTTGACGTGAAACCGGGTTGGTCTTTCGTGGGTTGGGACGGCGATTTTCAAAACATCACCGCCGCCGCCACCATCCGGGCAATTTATTCCTACACCTATCAGCTCGCGGACGGCTGGAACCTGATTGATATCAATCTGAATCTTGACGACGAGTCAAAGGAGAAGCTGCTGAATAAAAAGGTGATGACCCTGGATGCAAAAAACAAAACCTATGTGTTCAACAGCGATTTGACCGCCGCTCAGGCATGTTGGCTTTTTTGCCAGGGAATGGATGAAATCACACTGTCCGGCACGGCTCTGGAAGCTGAGGACTTTCACCTGAAGCAGCGCTGGAATTTTGTAGGTCCGCTATACCAGAATATGTCGGACATAGGCCCGGTTGACTGGGGCTGGCGCAAAGACCATTTCTACCCGGCAAAGGAACTGCTGCCCGGACACGGTTATTGGCTGTATTGGCTCGGCAATCGCGAGCCGGACGAGGATTGAATCCGCAGATTCAGATAACTGAACTTCATATCCCAAAAAACGAACTTTTTGTGTGGCGCTTCGCGCTGCGTAACACCCCATAAATTTTGATGCCAACCGTCCTCCTTGGCGTCCTTGGCGTCTTGGCGGTTCAATAAAGAGAACAACCGCCAAGAACGCCAAGCAATCGGAGAAACCAACAGACCAGACCGCAAATCCGAGTGCCCTCCCATCCATCAAAGCAGCAACCCTATAAAAATTTTTCGTATCTTTTCGTGTTGTTCGTTGTTTAAGGCTCAAGTTCTTCGCGATCTAGGATACGTCTCAGTGAATTGCGATGTATGCCGAGTTTTTCAGCGGCGGCGCTCTGGTTTCCGTCAGTTTCACGCAATGCGCGTTCGATCAGCATTCGTTGCATTTCAGCGATGGCATCCTGGAGGCAGTTTTCGCCGTTTAGCGGCAGGGAATCGACATAGCGTTGCAGGAAAGGCGGCTTTTCTTCCTGTTCCTTCGGGAGGTCTTCCGGCAAAATAACCTTTCCGCGGGCGGATGCCGCCGCCTGGTTAAGGACATTGCGCAGTTCGCGAACATTTCCAGGCCACTCCTGTTTCAACAGCAGGCTTAAGGCTTCGGGACTGAGCGCCAGGTCTTGATCGAGAAAGTACCGCGCCAAGGCCGGTATGTCCTCCTTGTGCTCCCGTAAAGGTGGCATAGTCACTTGCAGAACTGCCAGGCGATAATATAAATCGGCGCGGAAAGCCCCCTCCTGGACTGCCTGCCGCAAATCCCGATTGCTGGCTGAAATCACTTGGACATCCAGCTGCAGCGGCGTGACCCTGCCCAGCTTCTCGATACATCCACTATCCAGGAAGCGCAACAGTTTGACCTGGGCGGCTAGGGGGAGTTCACCAATTTCATCAAGAAAAAGGATTCCCTTGTCAGCGGCTTCGCACAGGCCGATCTTATCCTCGACTGCGCCAGTGAAGGTGCCTTTACAGTGTCCAAACAACTCGCTTTCCACCAGATTTTCCGGTAAAGCGCCACAATTGACACTGATAAAGGGACCTTTTGCCCGTTTTCCACGCTGATGAAGAAAATGTGCCGCCAGCTCCTTGCCAGTGCCTGTCTCACCATAAAGATGCACGGGCTGATCGCTTTGCGCAAAACGAAGCAACTGCAGCAGCAATGCCTGCATGCGTTTCGAGTCACCGACAAAACCAGCATAATCGCCGCCTTTCGACTCGTCTTGTCCACCATGTTGAGCGATTGCCTGCATGGCCAGCCTTTCGGCCTGCTTCATATCCAAGGGCTTGATTACATACTCGAAGGCGCCAAACTGCATGGCCTTTGCAACCCGATCCAGCGTGCCGTAAGCAGTCATAATCACCACTGGCAACTCTGGAAAACGCCTTCGAATCTCCGGCAGCGTCTCCAGCCCATCCCCGTCATTTAGGCGGATATCCAGAAACAGCAGATCAGCGCTTGCACAGAGCCGGAGCCCCTCCTGCAGACTGCCGGTGCTGAGAACCCTGGCGCCACGCCGTGAAAAGAACCGTTCAAAGGCAAAGCAGATCGCTTCCTCGTCATCAACAATCAGAATGGTTTTCTTGTCAAACATAGAACAACAGGCGTCAATGCACTTTACGAAGGCTAGCTGCCGGGATATTTTCCTCTTCACGGTATTTGGCAATGGTTCTGCGAGCCACTTTCAGCCCCTGTTTTTTCAGGCAGTTGGAAAGTGCCTGGTCCGAAAGGGGTTTTTGTGGGTCTTCCTGATTGATCAGACTGATCAGGCGCTGTTTGATTGCGCGACTGGAAATTTCTTCGCCGTCATTGGCATTCGTATAGCCGGTATTGAAAAAATGCTTGAACGGGAAGAGTCCCTGTGGCGTCTGCACATATTTGTTGGCAATGGCACGGCTGATCGTCGCTTCATGCAGGCCGACCATCTCCGCCACCGTCGCCATGATCAGCGGCTTCATTTTCTCGGTGCCCTCCTCGAGAAACTCCCGTTGCAATACAACGAGTGCTTCGGTGATTTTGCCAATTGTGCTTTGACGTTGATCAATCGCATAGAGCAGCTGACTGGCGGCATTATGCTTGTCCCGAATATATTGCTTGTCTTCCGTCGAAAACGATGCATCATTCAACTTTTCGAGATACTCATCATTGAGTACCACCCTCGGAACTATTTCATAATTCAGGCGGACGGTCCACTGGCCAAGGTCATTCTTTTCAATAAATGCATCCGGTAAAATAACGGGTGCTGATTGCGAAACGAGCAATTGTCCCGGGCGTGGTGAAAGCTGTTGAATGCGAGCGATTGCTTCGCGCACTTCGTCCAGATCGGCATCGACTTCCTTTGCAATCAGCGGCAGGCGGTTGCGAGCCACGTCTTCCAGATGCCGGTCAACGATATCCCAGGCAATACTGCCTTTTTCGTTGTCATACTCGAGCTGCAGTAAAAGACATTCCCGCAGAGATCTTGCCGCCAAGCCAGGCGGATACAAAGATTGCAACACCGCGACGGCACGGGCAATCTGCTCCACCGTTTTGCCAAACTCCCGTGCGAGTTCCTCGTCACTCGAGCGTAAGTATCCCGCATCATCGAGATTGCCAACCATCTGCAAGCACAAATCACGCAATTCCTCATCCGCTCCCGCAGCTTCCCGAATCTGGGGTTCGAGCACATCCAGCAGTGTCGGCTCGCTGGTCAGCGAATCAAAAAAATAGCGTCTTCTCTCTTCTGCTTCGGCATCTGGTCGGGAAGAATAAAGATCGCTGACATAATTATCCAAGTAATCTGCACTCGATTCTCCTTGGAGAGCCTCCGCCAGATTTTCATCTTTTTCGATCAGTGCCGCGCTGAGTTCGGCATCCATCTCTCGAGTGCTGCGTTCATCGTGCGGAAGCAGTTCCGACTCGAGGACTTCGTTTCCTGGTGTGACCAGTTCGAGCAGCGGATTTACGGCAATTTCTTGAAGCACGCGCTGTTCGAGTTCGAGCGAACTGGCCTGCAATATCTCCAGAGACTGCAACTGTTGAGGAGCCATTGTTTGCTCCAAGC
>JAPXLT010000002.1:0-12873 GCA_033809415.1 Lentisphaeria bacterium | reverse complement strand
GCGTCACATTCAGATTTTGTGTTATATTCAACTGCATAAAATCACATAAAGTCTAAGGGAAACTTTGACACTGCATAAAATACTGCTCGAATAAGGGGAATTCAACCGGATACATGATCCCCGGCAGCCGAATTTAAAGAATTCAGGCATATTTTATCCCCCCTGCACCCTGCCCCCTGCACCCTGCACCCTGCCCCCTGCACCCTTATTCAGCGATAAGAGATTCTCTGATTTAGCAATGTGGCTAATTCCTGATACTGTCTTTCCTGGCAGGGGATTTCCAGGTTCCCTTCAAGATATTTCCGGAAAAATTCTGTGCTATAAGTTTTTTCCGCAAAATCAGATAATTTTTCCCGCTGGGGACTTTGCTGATCTTGCAGTTCGTCGAATATTTTCTTCAATTCTCCGGCTTGTTGACTATATTCCCGCATTGCCAGAGAATATTCCGGCAATTTTTCGAAGATTTCCTGGCAACGGAGCAAGTTCTGCTTCAGCTCGTTGTCAATGCTAAAAATCCCGCTTGCTTTCTGCAAAAACACCTGCATTTGCTGGCATTCCTCTTTCCAGCTTTTTCTTGCTGCCGCATTGGATGCCATGCCTGCTTTCTGATAAAAAATATCAAAGGCGTATTCATAGAGCATGCTTACGGCTTCGTTAAGCAATCCCAGCAATTCTTCGTCGGGAAGGACCGATGGATTCTGCAGCAACGTGGCAATTCTCTCTTTCAGCAGAAGCCAGTCCGCCAGCAGAAATGGCCGCATTTGCGCCTGCGAGTCAAAACGACGTATTTCCTCTTTTGATTTTAGTTGCAGCAGAGTGAGTTTTTGTTCGAGTTCGGCAAATTGCGGTACGAGCCGATTCCATCGCCGAATGCAGTCAGCCAGCGGAAAACTCAGAAACTCCTGTACTGATAATGCCCCAATCCATATCTCGAAATCCTTGCCATAGTGCTCCTCATCGGAACTCATGACGTACACAGGCACCCAATTCTGAAGCGTAACATGTCCATGTTCAGGAAAGGCTAGTGTTGCTTCAGGCTGCGCAGGCGGTGCTTCGTCTGCCTTAGCAACCGCCGTGGGTAAAACCACAGCATGAGCTTCGGCGAGTTCCTTTTCCAGACTCATCAAACTGTGAGTGTAATACCAAAGCACTGACAATAAGCCCAAGAACAGCACCCCGGCAATACACAACAACAGCCGACTGTACCGGCTTTTGGCAGCAGCGGCATTCTGACCAGCGGCAGTGACAAAATTCAGCAGAGCCTTATGAGATTTTTTCAGCGTATGCGCCGTCGGGTTCTCCGTTTCTTCTCCAAGGATCGCGGCAGCAACAGGGGATAGTGGAGTGGCAGCTGGTATGATCATTTCGGCCACTTGGTCTTCCCGAGGAAGAAGCCCTTTCCGAGCCTGCTTGACTAGCGGCCAGTCCTGCCACTCGAGCGGAACCGGAAAAGGATCGGTGAAGGATAAAAAGTGCCTGGCTTTATTCTGTTGCAACGGAATCAGCAATGGCGAATCCGGCAAACAGAAACGCAGAAAACAATCCCAGTTAATCGGCGTTTGCACAAACAAGGTGCTGAAAGTAAATTTCGCTAACCGGTCTTTCGGCAAAAGACGGGCGACCTCAGCAATCAGTTCGAGGATGATACGATCGGGGGCACCAAGCGGATATGCGACATAAAATCCAGGAGACTCACCGCGCAGAAAAAACTCTGCAATTACGCCTGCCCAGCCGGCATCACCGGTGATCGACTCCCATTGCTGAGCAAAAGAACTGCTCAAGGAACGGGTCTGAGGCGAAAAAGGCGGGAGCAAGCCGGGAGGCTGTTCCCATCGGTTAAGGAAGTTCTCGTCTGCCAGGCACACGGAAATCCCACCTTCGGGAAGTGCCGCATACTCCTGAGGATCATCAAAAATAAAATGGTGCGCGATCTTATTGCGCTTCCCCTGAAAATCCAGTCCGGAAGCGGCGATGCGGCTGATCAGGACAATCGATTTGCGTCCAAGCTTACAGTACCTGCAAGAATAACAGGTCGCTGCCTCATCCCAAGCTTGCTCAGGCAGCTGGTGAATGTAGCTGTCCATACGATCCAACAGCGGAACAAAATTGGCCGGCATGCCCTGCGTCCAAGCGACAGGACAAAAACCGCTGCGCCCGAGCAAAAGTCCACGGGGCACTGAAGTGTAAACCAATTCATACATGGCAGGGTGCAGGGGACAGGGGGCAGGGTGCAGGGTGCAGGGGGCAGGGTGCAGGGTGCAGGGTGCAGGGTGCAGGGTGCAGGGGGCAGGGGGCAGGGTGTGTTGGCGGTTTTTTGTCCGACCTGTCCGACCTGTCCGACCTGTCCGACTTTAACTTATTGTTTTGACGCCAGCACTTGTTGCAGGAGATCAACCATGGCGGAGGCAGCTGCTGGGTGGGCGAAGGGACGTAATTTTTCCGCCATCAATGTCCATTCTTGCGGATGTTCACGCCAATGCTTCAGTTCCTGAAAAAAATTTTCTGGGGTGGCCTGACTCTGTGGAAAGATTCTGCACGCTCCGGCCTGTTGCAGCATTTCAGCATTGATGCGTTGATGATCGTCAGCAGCCGTTGGCAGTGGGATGAGCAGAAGTGGTTTTTCATACAGGGCAATTTCACAAATGCTGGAGGCACCGGAGCGACATATTACTAGATCGGCTGCACGATAGCAATTTTCAATATTGGGTTCGCTGCGCTGGACAACAGCCGGGATGCCCGCCTGCCGATACGCAGACAACAAGGTGTCATTGTCTTCCGTGCCAGTCAAATGAATGAACTGTATTTCTGTATTGAAACCTTGCAGCAGAAGCAGTGTATTCGCAAGCAGCTCATTGATAAAACGTGCTCCCTGGCTGCCGCCAAAAACTAGAATCGTGCGTCGGTCAGGCGACAAGCCATGACTCGCCATATAATCTTCAGGAACACCTTGCAGCTTCGCCCCATCAACAATCGCTTCACGAAGCGGCATACCTACAGTTGCCGACCGCTTGCCTTTAAGCTGGGCGGAATATCGTAGAGGCAGACTCAAAGCAATCGCAGATGCCTTCCAGGCCAACCAGCGGTTCGCCTTGCCCATAAAGGAATTGCCTTCATGAAGAACTAGAGGAAGCTCCTTCCGTGAAAGTGCCAGACAGGCAGGCACCGCCGCAAAACTGCCCATGCCAAGCAAAATATCCGGTCGCAATGCGCGAAGAATTTTCCGTGCCAGCAAAATGCAGTGACAGAACTGGAAAGGAAAGGTAATGAAATGCAAAATCCCGCTCGGCAGGCGCACTGCTTGTACTTCACAGGCAGAAAAGCCATAGGATTCAGCAATCTTTTTTTGCTCAGAAGCATGTTTTCCCGAAACCAGCAACGTAACGCGTCCGCCACGCCTGCTGAATTCTCGGGCAATGGCCAGAGTCGGATAAAAGTGGCCGCCAGTTCCCCCGCAGGCAATAACCAGATGGGGTGATTCCATAGATTCAGACATAAGGCAGGCTTTCAATAATGGATGCCGGATTCTGGATATAAACAAGACCCCGCAAGCGGAAGCTTCGGGGCCTATCATTCAGTACATTGCTTTACAAAGGCACACCAAGGGTTTTTCCCTCCCAACTGGCAGGCCGGTTCGAGGGCAGTGTGCTGTTTGGATCCGTCTCATTAATGCTCACACAACCCAAAAACAGCACAAGTCCACAAAAAAGCAGAAGCAACAAATGGCGCAACATGCAAATCCTCCAAAACTGCAAGCAGAAATCATTGTCTCAAAGAATAAACAATGCTTTCATTTCCAAGAATTGAAACACTAGGACTGCCAGCAGAAAGACGGTCGCAAGCAACATACAGATGGCAAACATTTTCCGCATCTATCTCACTCCTCATCCAGATCAGCCGAAGGCAATGGGGCAGCCGCTTCTTCTGTGGCAGGAACACGCTCGGGTTCCGGAGCTTTCACGGCAGGAGCGGGCTTGCTCTTTGCAGGACGTGACTCATCCTTGCCGGCTCCCTGCATATGCATCGCTGAAATAATCACATCATCACCAACCGACAGACTGCCGATATTGCCATTGATAATATCGGCAATGGATTGATGAGGCGTCACTTTGATCACTTCGAGCGTGGCAAGATAGTCACCTTTGCGCAGAACCGCAAGCTTCACCCCGGGCATAACTTCCCGTTCGGTGAAATCCACGACAGCAAAACCGTAATCCTTCTCGATATGCATGACGGCGCCGTTACGATCCGTCGGAACATCTTCCATGGAAGTAATCACTTCGCCCTCAGTCTGGGCATCGGCAATTCCGACGAATGAAGCCAGCTGCTGTTTCATATTACGCATGTCTTTCTCGAGGGCGGTATTTTTTTCTTCCAGAGCCTGGTTGTTTTGCTCGAGGGAGGAAATCGTCTCCTTCTGCGTTTCATATTCTTTTTCCAGAAATTCCTTCCGGATCAGTTCTTCATTGATTGCGGCGCTGTCTTTGGCAAGGCGTCCCATTTCCTCGAGCAACATTTTGCTGTTGTTTCTATTCAAATTACCTGCCCGCACACTCCACTTCGGGAATTTATTGATTGTTTTTACGGATGCAGCAATTCCTTTGGCAAACATGTCGCAACGTTCTTTATAGCCCAAAACAGAGGTTTTGAATTCATCAAAGGAGCCGTCTACTTTATAGTCGCCGGGCGAAACATTGCCATCTGCATCAGTATTCACCGGGCGAACCAAGATCCCTTCAGACACCGAAGCTTGAACCAGGCCTGCGATTTCATTGACATTTTTCATGATGGCCAAGTCCCGTTCGGCCAGTTTGCCAGCATGTTGCACCAGCAATGCCGAACTTGCAGGAGACTTCTCGATGTTTTGCAGGTCTGCGGAAGGCGGCAAGATTTCAGCAGGATACCCCAAGACGGCTGCGGTTTCCAGCAAACTGGCGGCGAGGGCATTGCGCTGGCTGATCACCTGACCTGCCAAAGCCGCCGCATCATCGACTGCCTTCTTATAGGCGCCATTCTGAGCTTTCGCAGAAGTTTTGTATGCTTCCCAGCCCAAAGTTCCACCTTCCTTGGGGTTGCTCGAACTGGCAGCCGTAAAGGTAATGCTACCGCTTTTTCCAGTGTTGCTGCCTTCATCCAATTTTTTTGCAGTTTCCGCCATTCCCTGTGCAAGAGTGGCGGCTCTTTCCCTGAATTGCATTCGCTGTCCCGAAAGTAGAAAACTTAAGACGGCAGCTGCGATGGCAAGAATAACGACGATCGGGCCAAAGACTTTACCCAGACTACCCATGAAGAACTCCCTTTGTTTATGTATGTAAGATTAATTCAAATCTCAAAAACACCATGTCAAATATCCGTTAAAAAACGGACAATAAAAACAACAAAAGCTGAAGCTTCTCACAATATAATCCCATTTCTTACGAAAAAAAGAGATTTGCAGGCAAATTACCAGCTAAAACTGACTTTTCAAGCAAAAATGCGGATTTTACTGCATTTTCTTTGAAAAAAGTTGCTTTATCGACAATTTGCAAGGCACTGTGGACACTGTGGACAGGGTGGACAGGGTGGACAGGGTGGACAGGGTGGACAGGGTGGACAGGGTGGACAGGGTGGACAGGGTGGACAGGGTGGACAGACGACGGAAGCGCACCACGCACCACGCACCACGCACCACGCACCACGCACCACGCACCACGCACCACGCACCACGCACCACGCACCCTGCACCCTGCCCCCCGCACCCTGCCCCCTACCCTCGCACCAAGTGATAGAGCCAATTTCCGAAAAGTAGCCATCCCAATGCCGGGACTGCCAGGAAAGGTGCAAAAGGAAGACTGCTGAACAAGTTTGCAGTATTTTTTTTCCGGCAGGCCAGTACGATTCCAGTCAGAAATCCCAGGAGTGCTCCTCCCAGCAGGATATAGATCGTTGCATCTGCTCCCAGAAAAGCTCCGATCATCGCAAGAAATTTGATATCGCCGCCACCGATGACCTGGATTTTCGATTTGAATTGCCGCATCAGCAGTTTTCCTGCCCAAGCGAAAAGTGCCAGGATTCCGCCGCCCGTCGCGATGCCCAGGAGGCAATCCAGTGCGGCAACCACAGGAGCATATCCAAGCAAATCATGCAATGGTTGAAAACGCGAGAGAGTCTCCATTGCGAATCGAACGATCAATCCATTTGCGGCAAAATCCGGTTCATTGAAAAGCGACAGCCTGCTTTGCGGCAGAAAGATTGCCAGCAGGAAAGCGACAATCATTCCACTGTAGGTAATCTGATTGGGGATTATACGATGTTCCGCATCGATCAACGCAGCGGCAAGAACAGCTCCAGCAAGCCAGAAATATCCTGGCAGTACCGCCAATGGCAAATCCGCCCGCAACAAATGCCAGAAAATTCCGGCAAAGAGGAGACCGGTGGCACCTTCACCGGCAGGATAACGCCAGGAAATCCCCTGATGACAGGAACTGCAACGCCCCCGCAAAAACAGCCAGCTGAGAATCGGAATATTTTCCCAGGGACGGATAAAATGACCGCAATTAGGGCAATGGCTGGGCGGACGAGACAGAGAAGCACCACGCGGCAGACGCCAAACGACTACATTCAGAAAACTGCCGACAATACACCCTAAGGCAAAAGAGAAAAACAAAAAATAGTTGGCAAGAACTGGATTTTCTGAAATTAGCATAACGGACTCGATGGTGATTTTTTTAGTTTAGGCGTCGTTAAAAGACGTCCAAAAAAGGTTCAGACGTATTTTATCCGCTGTGGACGTTGTGGACAGGGTGGACGTGGTGGACAGGGTGGACAGGGTGGACAGGGTGGACAGGGTGGACGCTGTGGACAGAACGCCAACGCACCCCGCACCACGCACCCCGCACCACGCACCCCGCACCCTGCACCACGCACCTGCACCACGCACCCCGCACCTGCACCCTGCACCCTGCACCCTGCACCCCGCACCCTAACCTACCCCCAGCTTTCGAGTGTTTTCCTGATGATTTCGCTGTTACTGCACTTCAGCAGGCTTTGCTGCATAGCCCTGCGTCGATCAGGAGGCAGCTGTGTGCCCAGCGCAGCAACCGCATTGCGTTTGAGTCGGGTAACACCAATATGCTGCAGCACCGTCCCTTTGATCAGGCGTTCGAGCGATGCGGCTGGCATCCTGAAGAACTCTTCCGCATCAACGTCGTAGTCCTGTCCAGGCAATGCGCTTGTTCCGGGGCAGCAACGGGAGCACAGGGAACACCCCGCCAATGCTCCGCCAAGCAGTTGCTGTTCCGCCCAGGTCAGCGCACCCTTTTTCTCATTGGCCAGAAAGCTCCGGCATCGGCTTAGTTGCAAGCCATTAGCCGATGACAGAGCCTGATTCGGACAGTTCTGCAAGCAAAGTCGGCATTCAGCGCAGGATGGACGAATTTCCGGCTGATCCACCTTGGCCGGCAATTGCCGGGCTGAAAACAAGTAGCCTAGGTGCAACTGCGTCCCCCACTCTGCTGTCCGCAACAGAGTATTGAATCCGTAACACCCCAGCCCCGCTTCGACTGCAAGACGTTTTTCCAGGAGCGGCCCTGTATCCACCCCGGCTTCAAATTCACCGGCAGACAAATCCAGTGCGCGAATGATCTTGTCAAGAATCCGCTGCCCAGTCCGATGATAATCCTCATTGAGGGCATATGCGGCCAGTCTTGCCGCAGGGCGACCCGGGATCGCTTTTGGCAGCTGCAACAGAGGATTATCAGGGATAAGCACTGGCAGAAAAGCGATGAGAAACAGCGATTTTGCCCAAGGGCGACTGGCAAACGGATCGCATAAAACCTCGATGCGCCGATCCAGCCACGGAAGCATGCCGACATTGGAACCGCCCATCCACGACTGCATCTGCCGATGAAGCACACCCGTATCCAGAAATTCAGGAGTCAGACAGGCAATCTGGAAAGCACCACTTTGGCGCGTAAGTTCACTGTAAAAATGGGTATCAGGCACTTATCGATCCAGTCGTGAGAATGGGCATCTTGTGACATGCAGATAATTTCATCCGGCAATCCCCTTTTTGCAAGTCCGGCTGATTCACCTGATTTGTAATGTGTCAGTCTTCTGTAGTGCGTGGTGCGTGGTGCGTGGTGCGGGTCAGACGTGGTGGACGGTGTGGACAGTGTGGACGGTGTGGACAGGGCAAGGACATCCTCCCGCACCCCACGACAGTCAGAATAATCACAACCGGGACGGTTGCGCTACTTTTTAAATCTGCGCCCCCTGCATCCGTTCCCAACGCACTACGCACTCCATTCCCCTAAACCTTGTACTACAGAAGACTGAGGCATTACCCTGATTTTTCTTGTTTTTTCCCCTGTGCCATTGAAAAACCAATTTAAAAGTATACGTTAAGGGTTCTACATTTTCCGTTAAAGGCCCAAAATATCAACAAAAAGGAACATGATCTGATGACAAAGATTTCTGCACTTCAGCAAGAACGCTATGCTTATCTTCCCAAACTTCCACCGGTTTTGCGCCAATGCGGTCCTTTTGCCGCCGTCAAAGCCGGCGCTGCGACCGAGTCGGTAGCCGACCAGCAGGCGATTAAAGCCCTGTTTCCGGACACCTATGGTTTGCCGGCGTTGGAATTTGTTCCCGGCGAAAAGCGTACGATGCCGGTTGTGAAGGCCGGGGCGATTCTCTCCGGAGGTCAGGCGCCTGGCGGCCACAATGTTATCGCTGGTCTGTTTGACGGGCTCAAGGCGCTGAATGCCAACAACGAACTTTTCGGCTTTCTGGGCGGTCCCAGCGGCCTGATCGATGACAAGTATATCGTAATCACCAAAGAGCTGGTAGACCAATACCGCAACACCGGCGGTTTTGACATGATCTGCTCCGGCCGCACCAAGTTGGAAACCACGGAACAGTTTGATAAAGTCGCCGCCAACTGCCAAAAGCATGGCATCAACGCCATCGTCATCATCGGCGGTGATGATTCCAATACGAATGCTTGCACACTGGCACAATATATGATCAGCAAAAAAACCGGCATCCAGGTCATTGGCTGCCCGAAGACCATCGATGGGGATTTGAAGAATGAATGGATTGAGGTCTCGTTTGGTTTCGACACCGCGACTAAAGTCTATTCCGAACTGGTCGGCAATATCATGCGGGATGCCAATTCCGCCCGCAAGTACTGGCACTTCATCAAACTGATGGGCCGATCTGCATCCCACATCGCCCTGGAATGCGCCCTGCAAACGCAACCGACCGCCTGCATTATTTCCGAAGAGGTGGCCGCCAACAAAACCTCGCTCGAACAAATCGTGAAGGAGCTGACCGCACTAATCGTAAGCCGCGCTGAAAAAAAGATGAATTTCGGCGTGGTTCTGATCCCCGAGGGACTGATCGAATTCATTCCCGAAATGAATGCCCTGATCGCTGAACTGAACGATCTGCTTTCACATAAAAAAGCAGCCTTTGAAGTTTTAAGCGATATGGCCGCCAAGATTGACTTTGTGAAAAGCGAACTCAGCCCTGCCTCCGCAACGGTTTTCAATTCATTGCCGACCTCCATCAAAGCGCAGCTGCTTGGCGACCGCGACCCGCATGGCAACGTGCAGGTTTCCCGCATCGAAACGGAAAAATTGCTGATCACAATGATCGAAGAACAACTCAAAACCATCAATGCCGGGCGGGAAAAACCGGTGAAATTCGGCACCCAAGCACATTTCTTTGGCTATGAAGGGCGCTGTGCAGCCCCCTCCAATTTCGATGCGGACTACTGCTACAGCCTTGGCTTTACTGCCGCCACTCTGATTGGTGCCGGGAAAACCGGGTATATGGCTTCTGTGCGCAACATTGCCGCGCCGGCCGAAAACTGGGTTGCGGGCGGCATTCCGCTGACGATGATGATGAACATCGAGCATCGCCATGCCAAAGACGTTCCAGTGATCAAAAAGGCACTGGTCGAGCTGAACGGAAAACCCTTCCAGACCTTTGCAAAACTGCGCAAAACCTGGGGCGAAGGTATTGAATTTGTCTATCCCGGACCGATCCAGTACTTTGGCCCGGCCAGCGTCTGCGACCAGCCTTCCCGCACCCTCCAGCTCGAACACCAATGAAACTAAAAAAAGCAATCGAAGCTGATTTTTAGTCCTAATCGCCTCCGACGCAATTGCGTAAAGCCGGCCTTGGCACACAAGAATTTTGCCAGAGCAGGCTCATCCGTCAAAGCAGCAACCCTACGAATTTTTCCGAGTTTTCCGTGCTTTCCGTGGACAAAAATAGGATGAAAAATGCACCGGAGGCATTTTCCCGCCTCGAGCTGCTTGTCGGCTCCGGCGGGCTTGCCCGGCTCCGCCAGGCAAGCATCCTGCTTTGTGGCGTAGGTGGTGTCGGTTCCTGGGCAGCCGAGGCCTTGATCCGAGGTGGTATCGGACATCTGACCATTGTCGATTATGATACCATCAAGGCGAGCAATCTCAACCGTCAGTTGGAAGCACTGCACAGCACGCTTGGAAAAAACAAAGCCGAATGCATGCGCGACCGCCTGCTGGATATCGCACCGGAAAGCGATATCCAGGCGTTGAACCTCAAACTGACTCCGGGTAACTGCCAGGAACTCCTGCTTTCAAGCGCCTGGGATTATGTGATTGATGCCATCGATGAACGCCCTGCCAAATTAGCTCTGCTGAAAGGCTGCGTTGAAAACCAGATCCCTGTGATCTCGAGCATGGGTTCCGGCAACAAACTGGGCGCTGAACACATTCAAGTGGTTGATCTGTTTCAAAGCGCTGGCTGCCCACTGGCAAAACTGTTGCGTAAAAATCTGAAGAAGCTGGGAATCAACGGCGGCATCCCAGTCGTCGTTTCCACTGAACTTCCGGTCGTGTTAAGCAACGGGCAATTTACCGGCGGACTGCCTGGGCAGGATGGCGAAAAACGCCCCCTAGGCAGCATCTCCTACATGCCGGCCTTGTTCGGCCTCCGATGTGCTGCCTTTGTGCTGGAAAAACTGCTGGATTCGGAACACTACCAGCGCAAAGGCGATTGAGGTTTGCATGCGTTTAGTCTGGTTATCCGTCAATTCCTCCTACTCGCATTCTTCCTTGGCTCTACCCATTTTGCATCTTGCCGCACAACACATGCAGAACTGGTGCTGGGAATGCCTGGAAGCGACCGTTGCGGAGCATCCAGGCGAGCTGGCCGTCCGCTTGCTGGAATTGCAGCCGGACCTTGTCTGCACCACCCTGTACCTATTCAACATCGAGACCGTTCTGTCGATTCTCGAACGCTTTAAAACCCTCGAACCGTCCTGTCCGGTCGTTGTCGGAGGTCCGGAATGCCTGGGAGATGGCGCCGAAGCAGTCCTGCGCCGTTCGTTCGCATTGGATTGCGCAGTCAGTGGCGAAGGTGAAAACTGCCTGCCGAAAATCCTTCAGGCAATCGAGGAAAAGCGGTTTCCGGAATTGCTTCCCGGTACTGCCTGCCGTCTCGAAAACCAGGAAATCCGTTCTTTCGGGATCATTCCTCCATTGCATTATGCCGACTGGGCTGACGCCCCTGCCCCGGTTTCAAGTCCATTTTTCAAGGTGGACAAACCCTTTGTGCAGATGGAAACCACGCGCGGTTGTCCGCAAGGTTGCCTCTATTGTACCAGCTGCCGGACAAATGTGCGCAGCAAAAGCCTCGAGCAAGTTCGCAAGGAGTTGCAGCTTCTCTCCGAAAAAGGAGTCCGTGAAATTCGGCTTCTTGACCGAACGTTCAACCTGCCTGCTGGACGTGCTGCCGCTTTGCTGAAACTCTTCCGACTTGAATTTCCGCATCTGCGCTTTCATCTCGAGATCCATCCGCAGTATCTGACGGATGAACTGCGCTCTGAACTACAACAGGCGCTTCCCGGCCAGCTGCACTTGGAAGCAGGGATTCAGTCCTTGAACAATGAAGTCCTTCAGGAAATCGGACGCCATGGTTCCGCTGAACAGGCCTTGCAAGGTCTCGTCTTCCTATGCTCCTGCACCGCCTTTGAAACGCATGCTGATCTGCTTGCCGGCCTGCCGGAACAAACCTACGCTTCCATGCTTGGAGATGTAAAAACGCTGATCAACACCGGCCCTGCTGAAATTCAACTCGAAATTCTCAAGGTGCTCCCAGGCACCCCGTTGCACAAACAAGCGACGTCCTTAGGTATCCTGTTCAACCCCAATCCACCATACGAAGTGCTGCAAACACCGCATTTCTCCGCGCAGGAACTGCTTGAAGCAGCCATGCTCTCGAGAATGCTGGACCTGTTCTACAATCAGCCTCTGCTGCAGAAAACATTTCGTCTCCTCTGCCACAATTGCCCGGATTTCCTGCACGCTTTCCCAGATTTTCTGCGAAGACACGGCTTTTCCTCGAAGTGGTCCGGCAGCCTGAAAACCAGGTTTCAGTTGCTGGCAGAATTCATAGCGGAAGAATCGCACGAATGCGCTGCTTCACTGGCATTTCATTGGATGAAAGCAGGGTTTCCCGTAGCCGAGACTCCATTCCATCAGCCCGAGCAAACCAGCGTCCTGCCGGAAAAAGCAGTACTGCTGGAAGGAAAGGCGGATGCCCACTGCCATAAAAACACCCGGCTCTGGACGTTGAATACACCCGCAAAAAGCTTCATCTTCGCCTTCAACCGGGCAATCTCCATGCAAACCCCGTGCGCCATCTGGGAAATAGAAAAAAAGGTCGTTTTTTAACAACGAAATGCACGAAAATGCACGAAAAATTTTCTAGGGTTGCTGCTTTGACGGATGAGCCTGCATACGGTTTAAAAAGTAGCGCAACCGTCCCGGTTGTATGTTCAGGGGACAGGGTGCAGGGTGCGGGGTGCGGGGTGCGGGGTGCGGGGTGCGGGGTGCGGGGGGCAGG
>JAPXLT010000001.1:0-43632 GCA_033809415.1 Lentisphaeria bacterium | reverse complement strand
CTGTCCACACTGTCCACACTGTCCACACTGTCCACACTGTCCACACTGTCCACACTGTCCACACTGTCCACACTGTCCACACTGTCCACACTGTCCACCCACACATCCCGCACCGCCATCCATCAGAGCAACAACCCTAAAAAAATTTTCCGCGCTTTCCGTGCTTTCCGTGGACAAAAATAGCTTGTGTGTGTTCCCCCCCCCTGTGTTAGATTTGTCTTTGCGGTGTGGGGATGGTATATTATCTTCAATTACTCGTCCTTACTAATCCTTATTAATAAGAGAGCGGTTTATGATGGAAACGAATCGTCCTGATTCTGAGGAAATCCTGCGTCGTGCGGCGGAGGTTGTTGAGATCGAGATCGAGGGATTGCAGGCATTGCAGTCGGACCTTGGCGAGGATTTTGTGCATCTGGTGCATTGCTGTCTGGACACATTGCATCGTGGCGGCAAGCTGGTGCTGTGCGGGATTGGCAAAAGCGGTCATATCAGCAAGAAGATCGCGGCGACTCTTGCGAGCACGGGGTCGCGGGCGATTTTTCTGCATCCGGTGGAAGCGATGCACGGGGACCTAGGGGAAGTCTCCGAGCTGGATTTGATGCTGGCGGTCAGTTATAGCGGTGAGACGGATGAGCTGCTTGCGGTGCTGCCGGCAGTAAAACGCCTGGGCGTGGCAATCGTTGCAATCACCGGCAAGCCGGAGTCACGCCTTGCAGGCTGGTCGGATTTTTGCGTGCCCATGCCGGTGCCGCGGGAGGCCTGCCCCTTCAACTTGGCGCCGACTACGACGACGACTGCACTGGCGGCGCTCGGCGATGCGCTGGCAATGGTTTTGCTCGATTGCCGCCGCTTTGGCCTGAATGACTATGCAAAGCTGCATCCCGCCGGCGCGATTGGACGCAGCATTACGATGACTGTGCAAGACTGCATGCGTAGCGGGGAGCACGCCCCAAGCGTACTGCCCGGCACAAGCGTGCGGGAAGCTCTGCTGAAGATGACTGCGGCGCGTACTGGCGCAGTGGCCATCGTCGATCAGGATAACATGCTGCTGGGAATCTTCACGGACGGGGATTTCCGGCGAGGGATCATGCGCGACGCTGATCTGCTCAATGCAAAGATCGAAGAGGTCATGACGAAGTCTCCAATCACGATCAATCAGAACTGCCTCGCGGTCGAGATCATGAAAATCATCGAGAAGCGCAAAATCGATGATATCATAGCCGTAGACGACCAGGGACACTTCATGGGCCTGGTGGATATCCAGGACCTGCCGAAGTTCAAGATGATGTGAGTTTTTAACAACGAAAAGCACGAAAAGGCACGAAAAATTTTTATGGGGTTGGTGCTTCGACGGATGGGCTGGCACGCGGTTTTACGGGTTGGTCTGTTGTTTTCTCTCTGATTGCTTGGTATTTTGGCGGTTTAATGACTTGGAGTGAGAATAATTATGAAAGAATTGAATCACAGGTTTGACTTTTGTGTGGTAGGCGGCGGCATGTCTGGCTTATGCGCGGCGGTAGCAGCGGCACGCCAGGGGATACGGACAGCCCTGGTGCATGACCGTCCTGTGCTTGGGGGAAATGCTTCGAGTGAAATCCGGATGTGGATTTGCGGAGCTACTGGCAAAGACCAGCGCGAGACCGGACTAGTCGAAGAAGTCAACCTCGAGAACAACTACCGCAATCCCAGCTCGAATTTCTCGATCTGGGATAGCGTTCTGTATCAGCTGGCAATCGAGGAGAAGAACCTGACCCTGTTTTTGAATTGCTCGGTGAATTCGCTCGAGATGTCCGGGAATCGGATTGTTTCGGTGCGCGGCTGGCAGGGGACTGCGGAGACTTGGCATACGATCGAGGCGAAGCTTTTCGCGGATTGCTCGGGCGACAGCATTCTGGCGCCATTGAGCGGTGCGGACTTCCGCATTGGGCGCGAAGCTGCGGAGGAGTTCGGGGAAAGCCTGGCGCATGAAGTGGCTGACAACAAGACCATGGGGATGAGCTGCCTGATCCAGGCACGTGAGACGGACTCCCCGAAAACATTCATTGCGCCCCGTTGGGCAAAGAAGATCCTGTCCGATGATGATTTGGCACATCGCGGGCACGGTTTTACCGGCCTGAGCAATTTCTGGTGGATGGAGCTGGGCGGTGATGTGGATTCGATCCATGACACGGAGACTTTGCGGGACGAGCTGGTTGCGCTGGCCTTTGGGGTGTGGGATCATATCAAGAATCATGGGGATCATGGCGCGGACAACTGGGAGCTGGAATGGGTCGGCTTCCTGCCTGGCAAGCGGGAAAGCCGCCGCTATCTGGGCGACCACATCCTTTCGGAAAAGGAAATCCTATCACGTGGCGAATTTGAAGATGTTGTCGCATATGGTGGCTGGCCGATTGATGATCATCATCCTGGCGGATTTTATTATTCGGGTCCCCCGAACCGGAATATCCACGTACCCGAAATCTACGGCATTCCTTACCGCAGCCTGTACTCGCGGAACATTGACAACCTGTTTTTTGCGGGCCGGAATATCAGCACGACGCATATCGGGATCAGCTCGACTCGAGTAATGGCCACATGCAGCCTCATGGGACATGCGGTCGGAATCGCGGCAGCGCTGGCGGTGAAAAACAGCTGCAACCCGCGTGGAGTTTATCAGAGCCACATCCAGGAACTGCAACAGCTCCTGCTCGAGGATGATTGCTATCTGCCCAGAGTCAAACGGGAAATTGCCCCCTTATCGGCGAAAGCGCGGCTGCGCGCTTCGAGCGGGGACGCGGAAGCGCTGCGCAATGGGATCGACAGACCGGTCGGCGACGCGGCAAACTCCTGGTGCGGCAAATGCGGTGATTGCATCGAATACGACTTCGGGAAGCGGCAGACTGTCCGCAGCGCGCGTCTGGTCTTTGACAGTGACCTGAACCGGAAGGGACAGGGAGCTTGCAGCCATCACTGGGAGAAAAACATCCTGTCGAATTTTCCTCTGAACCAGCCTCCGCGCCTTCCGCCAACAACGTTGGTAAAAAGCTTCCGCCTCGAGGCACGTCAGGCAGATGGCACTTGGAAGGAGTTCTACCGGGAAGACAATAATTACCAGCGCCTGGTGCGGGTGGATTTTGAAGTCGAAACGGACGCTGTGCGGCTGATCCCGGAAAGCACCTGGGGTTCCGAGGAGTGCCGCTTGTTCGCTTTCGAAGTTAAGGAGTTTTGAACAACGAAAAGACACGAAAAGACACGAAAATTTTTTGTAGGGTTGCTGCTTTGACGGATGGAATGGCAAGCGGTTTAAAAGGTGGCGCAACCGTCCCGGTTGTGATTGATGCGGATGGGACAAGGCGTAGTTATGATTTATAATCGGCGGACGGGTTGCATCGAGCAGGAGAAAGTGCTTGGTGACTCGCTGTTGCGCTTTGCTTATCAGTCCGCTTTCGGGAAATGCTTGCATTGGCCTCTGTTTGCCGGGTCTTTGTGTTCGCGGCTGCTGGGGTTCTATGCGGACTCGCGGTTTTCCAGGAGAAGGATTGCCGGAACAGTCAAGGAATTGGGTATTGATCTGTCCGAAGTCGAGATGCCCGACGGCGGTTTTTCGAGCTTCAATGATTTTTTTACCCGGAAACTGAAGCCGGGCGCACGCCCACTGGCGGAAAACGAGGATTGTTTGATTTCTCCGGCAGATTGCCGGATGTTGGTCTATCCAAAGTTAAGCGGGGATTGCTGTATTCCGGTCAAGGGGACACGCTTCACGGTTGCGGAGCTGCTGGGACTCGAGGGAGCAGACCTGGTCGAGGGATTCAAGGACGGGGCGTTGTGCATCTGCCGTCTGTGCCCAGCCGATTATCACCGCTATCATTTTCCGGCGGACGGACAGCTTCTGAAGACCTGGCGTCTGCGCGGTAAATATCATTCCGTTCATCCGTTGGCATTACAGCGGGGGCTGCGGGTATTCTCCGAAAATGTTCGCCAGGTCTCGATACTCGAATTGAAGGGTTTCGGCAAAACGGCCTTTATCGAAGTGGGCGCCTTCGGGGTTGCCTCGATTCAACAGACCTTCGAGGGGTCTGCCTTCCGTCGCGGCGAGGAAAAAGGTTTTTTTGCATTTGGAGGTTCGACGATTATTCTGATCTTTCCGGCAGGCAGGGTCAATTTTTCGGCAGACTTGCTGGAAAAGAGCGGCGAAAATATGGAATGCCTAGTGCGAATGGGAGAAGAAATCGGACGGAACACATTTTTTTAACAACGAAAAGCACGAAAAGACACGAAAATTTTCGTACTTTTCGTGCTTTTCGTTGTTAAAAATCGATTTGACATCAGTGGTTTTGTGCTTTATAGTTTGTGTGCGTTTAGGAATCAGCACAAGGAGATGAAACGATGACGAATTTACTGGAACAGGGTTTTTACTTGGGTTTGGGTGCGTTGAGTGTTACTGCTAACAAAGCCGAGGAAATGGTCAAAAGCGCCATTGCCAAGGCGGGTTTGAATGAGGAGGACGGCAAGAAAGTCAGTGAGCAGCTGATCGATGCCGGCAAGGAAGCACGCGCCAATCTGAAGACACAGATCGAGGACATTCTGGCAAAAGGGCACGTTATCCTTCCCTGCCACAGCACGATTGCCAAGCTGGAAAAACGGGTCGCCGACCTGGAAGCAGAAGTCGAAAAACTGAAGGGCTAAACGCATCTTCTCATTTTTAACAACGAAAAGACACGAAAAGGCACGAAAACTCTGGGTTATGCGCGGTTACAGGGAAGATGCGGAACGGGCTTTTTTTTCGTTGTTCCAGCATTATTATGATTCAGAAAGAGATGCCAAGCGTCAGCATGATCCTGCTAATTACTCTTTAGCAAGGATGCTGCCGCTGGCGGCTCTGGCAGGCAATCCGGAGGGTTCTCTGAAGATTGTCCACGTTGCGGGCACCAAGGGCAAGGGTTCGACTTCGCATTATATCTCGAGCCTGCTTTCTGCTTGCGGGCAGCGGGTCGGACTCTTCACCAGTCCGCATTTGGCTACGGTGCGTGAGCGTTTTCAGATTGACAATCAGTTGGTCTCCTACGAGACGCTGACTGCTGCGGGACAGGAATTCTGCGAAAAGCTTGCTGCCGCTGGCCTGGAACCCAGTTTGTTCGAGATTTTCACGGTTCTAGCTCTGAAAATCTTTGCCAAGGAGGGTTTGGACTGGGTTGTGCTCGAGACGGGTATTGGCGGACGCCTCGATGCGACGAATTATATTTCCTCGCCGCAATGCACGGTGATTACTCCGGTAAGTTATGATCATCTAGCTCTGCTCGGTTCGAGCATTGAAGCGATTGCCGGGGAAAAAGCTGGCATTCTCAAGCGCGGTTGTCCTCTGGTGCTGGCCGAACAGCCTTTTCCGGCGGCGGAAGAAGTGATCATGGCACGCGCCCGTGAACTCGAGGTGCCGGTATATCGTCCGCTTCCGGTACAGAATATTCCGGGTGGGATTCTGCCGTCGGCTTGTGCTCCATTTCTGCGGAGTAATTTCACGGTGGCGTTGCAGGTGATGAATGTTCTTGGCTTGCATCCGGTCTGGGATCGCTTCCGCTTGCCGGAATTGCGTGCCCGCTGTGAAACGATCAGCACGGTGCCTCTGGTTGTTCTGGATGCCGCACACAATGCGGATTCGATGCAGAAGCTGGTTGCGGCGTTGCAAGAACTTTACCCCGGCATTCATTTTACGGTCGTTCTGGGCATGGTCCAGGGCAAGGATGTCGCAGGCATGGTCGAGGCGCTGAAAAAACTCGATGCGGACTATATTCTCACCAATCCGCATACCAGCAAGGGTTCTGCCCTGAAAGAATTGCAGGAACACGCAGCAAAAGCGGGGTTGAAGGTGAACGCAATCCTTGAAAACTTGCAGGACAAGAGCCAGCTGCCAGCAGAAACTCCCCTGCTCTTCACGGGGTCTTTCTTCACTGCATGTATTGGAGAAAAGCTCTTTTCTTAACAACGAAAAGATACGAAAAAGCACGAATTTTTTATGGGCAAAATGGAAATTACCGCGCAGATTCCTTATGGGCATGGGAAGTTGGAATTATCTCTGGCGAGAGAGGATGTCGCCGGGATTTTTCGCTCGATGATCGAGCAGGAGCGTCCTCGAAGCTCCGGGATGGAACTGGTAGACAAAGCACTGGCGCAGCCGATTGGTTCGAGTGGGCTGGCAGAACTTGCCCGCAGCAAAAGAACTGCGGTAATCATCGCCAGCGACCATACCCGTCCTGTGCCCAGCAAGGTCATCATGCCGCCAATGCTGCGGGAATTGCGCCGTGGGAATCCGGAAATTCAGATCACCATCCTGATTGCCACTGGATTCCACCGGGCAACGACAGAGGCGGAATTGCGGAGAAAGTTCGGCGACGAAATCGTTGACCGGGAACATATCGTCGTGCACGACTGCCAGGATCAATCTTCGCTGGCATTCGCGGGAATCCTGCCATCCGGAGGCGAGTTGTGGCTGAATAAACTTGCCCTCGAGACAGACTTGCTGCTCGCGGAAGGCTTCATCGAACCGCATTTCTTTGCCGGATTCTCCGGCGGACGCAAAAGCGTGCTGCCAGGGATAGCCGGTCGCACGACGGTCTTGAGCAATCACTGCGCGGCCTTTATCGATTCGGAATTTGCTCGCACTGGGAACCTCGAGAATAATCCGCTGCACAGGGATATGCTCTGGGCGGCAAAGAAAGCGGGCCTTGCATTTATTGTTAATGTTATTTTGAATGGCGAAAAGGAAGTTGTGCGGGCTTTTGCGGGGGACGCCTTTGCGGCACACGAGACCGGCTGCCGGGAAATGTCCGGCTTGTCCTTGATTAAAGTGCCGGAAAGTGAAATTGTGATCACCAGCAATGGGGGCTATCCGCTCGATCAGAACCTCTATCAGGCAGTCAAGGGAATGACTGCGGCGGAAGCAGCGGTCGCGCCGGGCGGAGTCATCATCATCGCGGCAGCCTGCCAGGACGGGCATGGCGGCGAGGGATTCTATCGCACGCTGGCAGAAGCAAAGTCCCCCGCAGAAGTCCTGGAAAAGCTGCGGAAGGTTCCGGCGACCGAGACGGTTCCTGATCAATGGGAAAGCCAGATACTGGCGAGAGTCCTGTCGAAAAATCCGGTGATCGTGGTTACGGAGCAACGCAATCACGCGATGATTCAGGCCATGCATATGCAGGCAGCCGGTACACTCGAAGAGGCACTGATGCTGGCCAGACGAAAAACCGGCTCAAGCGCCAAAATCGCGATTATCCCAGACGGAGTCTCTGTTATCGTGCGGGTGCAGGGTGCAGGGGACAGGGGACAGGGGGCAGGGGGCAGGGGGTAGGGTGCAGGGGACAGGGTGCTGAAATGTCTGTCCCGTCCGTGTCCAGTCCGTGTCCAGTCCGTGTCCAGTCCGTGTCCAGTCCGTGTCCAGTCCGTGTCCCGTCCGTGTCCAGTCCGTGTCCAGTCCGTGTCCAGTCCGTGTCCAGTCCGTGTCCAGTCCGTGTCCAGTCCGTGTCCAGTCCGTGTCCAGTCCGTGTCCAGTCCGTGTCCCGTCCATTAGAATTTTGTCATGACTGAAGGAAATACTATTCGAGCATCAGCAACTGCTGTTTTGCAACAATATTTCGGTTTCCGCGAATTTTTGGCAGGTCAGCAGGAAGTCATCGAGCGGATTCTGGGTGGGGAAGAGTTATGTGTTGTGATGCCGACTGGTGCCGGCAAATCGCTTTGCTATCAGTTGCCGATTCTTATGCGTGCGGGGTACGGTCTGATCCTGTCGCCGCTGATTTCGCTGATGAAGGATCAGGTTGATGCTTTGAACGCCAAGGGGCTTCGGGCGGTCTTTCTCAACAGCAGCATGACCAGCTCCGAACAGAGTCAGGCCATGCGGGCGATTGCATCTGGTCAGGCCAAATTCCTCTATGTCGCTCCGGAACGCTTTCGGGCACCCATCTTCCAACGCTTTTTTTTCGAGCATCCCCCTACCCTTCTGGTCGTCGATGAAGCTCACTGCATCAGCCAGTGGGGACATGACTTCCGGCCTGATTACCAGCGCATCTGGGGTCAGTTTCCGGCAATCGCCAATGTGCAGCTGTGTGCGTTCACCGCCACTGCCACTCCGGAAGTGCGCGAGGATATCCGTTTGCATCTGCAACGCCCGGGGATGTTGGATATGGTTTCCGGTTTCAAGCGGAAAAATCTGTCATTTTCCGTGATTTACTGCCGCAGCAAAGGCGACAAGGTTGCTATAGTACAACGTGTTCTGGCGCAGAAGCAGCCTACGATCATCTATACCTCATCGCGCAAAGAAGCCGAATGGGTTGCCGGAGAGTTTTCGTTGCGCTTTTATCATGCCGGGCTCAGCAACCAGGAACGCAAGCAAACCCAGGATTATTTCAGCCAGTCGCCCTGCCCTGTTCTGGTGGCTACGAACGCTTTCGGCATGGGCATTGACCGTCCGGACATCCGCCAGGTCATCCATTTCAACATTCCTGGCAGTCTCGAGGCCTACTATCAGGAAGCCGGGCGTGCGGGGCGTGATGGTGAAGCGGCCTCCTGTATTCTGCTGAATGCGCCAGCCGACCGCCATATTCAGGAGTATCTGCTGAACCTCAATAACCCGCCTCCCGAACTGCTGGTCGGCCTGCATCGCTATCTCCTGAAGCAATACACCCCCGACGATTCGGCCATTTATCTCAATCCTGGCAAACTGCTGCCTTTGTTTCCGATGGCGGACTCGGAATCGCAGCTCCGTTCGGCCATCCGGATTCTGGAGCGTCACGGGATCGTCGAGCGCAGCTATCAGCTTGGTGGACAGGGTGAGCTTTCGTTTCTCGAACCGCTTCCCACTTTGCTTGCGGAGCATCAGGGCGTGCAGACCCAGCGCTCGATCTTCCTTTCGCGTATGGCGAGCGTCTTTTCAGAGAATCAGCTCAGCAACCTGTGCTGCTCGATTGCGGAATTGTCGGCTTACAGTGGTTTGCGCCGGGATCAGGTTGCACGAGTATTGTCGCATCTGAACGGAGAGTCATTGCGCTGGGAGGCAATCGAACTAGGAGACCTCCTGCATCTGACAGAAATCGGCCGTCAGGAGCCATTGCAGATCGACCTGAAGGCTCTGAAAAAGAAAAGGGAACTTGATGAAACACGGCTGGGCAGGGTGCAGTCGTATTGCTATACTCGAAAGTGCCGGCAGGCTTACATTATTGGATATTTTGGCGAGAAGATCGGCTCATGGCATTGCGGCTGCTGCGATCTTTGCGCCGGAATAAACGCCAATCTGTCGCGTCCGGCCAGCTCGGCTGACCTTGCCCAGGCAAAGCGGATTTTGCAGGCTCTGGAGCTGGTTGACGGCGAATTCGGGCGGCGGCGTTTTCTGGGCATGCTGCTGGGACATGATGACAGCAACATGGCGCTGCATCAGCATCCCAGCCGGGGACGCCTGAAAAGCTACGGGGAAAAGCGAACTGAAAACCTGCTCAATGCACTGGAAATGCAGGGCTACCTGCAAATCGGCAGCGGGGAATATCCATGCCTTGAACTGAGCAGAAAAGGACTCGATGCCCTGAAAGGAAAGATCAAATTGGAACTCAAGCTCTTTTCCGCAAAAACCTTGAGGTGAACTGGCATCCACAAACTATTTTTGTCCACGGAAAGCACGGAAAGCGCGGAAAATTTTCGTGCCTGTTTGTGCTTTTCGTTGTTAAAAATTATTCATCGAGGTCTAGTTTACAGACTCGGGCGACTTCGGACGCGGTGGTTAGCCCCTGCTCGACTTTGAGGTCTCCGTCCTCTTTGAGTGTGCGCATTCCATTGCGGCGCGCGATATTGGTAATTTCGGAAGTGTCTTTATGACTATTGATAGCGGCGCGTAATTCGTCATTGATGATCATCAGCTCGAAGATGGCAATTCGTCCGCGATATCCGCTTCCCAGGCAATTCCGGCAGCGTCGCTTTTCCTCGCCCTCGATCCTTCCGCTTCCCTGGCATTCCGGGCAGATTCTGCGCACGAGGCGCTGTGACGCCACGGCCAGCATGGCGGATGAGATCAGGAATCCCTCGACGCCCATTTCGATCAGGCGGCTGATTGCGCCTGCGGCATCGTTGGTATGCAGCGTGCTCAGCACCAGGTGTCCGGTCAGCGCCGCATGGATGGCGATTTCGGCGGTTTCCCGGTCGCGGATTTCTCCGACGAGGATGACATCGGGGTCCTGGCGTACAATTGCGCGCAGCCCGTTGGCGAAAGTGAGGCCGATATTTGCGCGGACGTGGATTTGTGTTAGCCCCTCGAGCTGGTATTCGACCGGGTCTTCGATGGTGATGATCTTCCGGAAATCGGCATTGAGGACATTCATGATGCAATAGAGGGTTGTCGTTTTCCCGCTGCCGGTTGGTCCGACGACCAGGAGGATGCCATGCGGCATATTGAATAGCTTCTCGAGTTCCTCGAGCGTATCCGGAAGCAGGCCGATTTTTCCCAGCTCGAAGACTGCCGGGTCCTTTTGCAGCAAACGCAGGACTATGCTTTCGCCATGCATGCCTGGAACCGTGCTTACGCGCACGTCAATCGAATTCATGCTGCTTCCGGTAAGCTCGATACGCCCATCCTGGGGCAGGCGGTGTTCCGCGATATTCATGCCGCCTAACAGCTTGATTCGCGAAGCTATGGCCGCATATTGATTCTTCGGCGGACGCATAATCACCTGCAGCAGACCATCAATACGGAAACGGACGGCGACATCGTTTTCGCCGGGTTCGATATGAATATCGGATGCGCCGGCTTCCTGGGCCTGGGTGAAAATATCATTGACCAGCCGGACGATGGGGGCTTCCTTGGCAAGATCACGCAGAGCCTGCTCGCTACTGGCATCCCAGTTGACACCGGTCTCCTCGTCGGGACGGTCATATAGTGAACTGATGTGCCGTTCGATAAATGAGCGTCGCACCAAGACAAAGGTCACCTCTGCGTCATAGAAGTTTTTCCACAGCAGTGCCAGTCTTCCTGCTGCGTATGGTGCAGCAATGGCGAGGACGGCCTGCTCGTTGCTCCAGGCCAGCGGCAGGCAGCATTCTGTATTCAGGAAATCGAAGGTGACTTCCGGATAGAAATTGACATCACGGGTTTCCTGTTCATCGAGCAGGCTCAGACCGGACGCCTCTGCATAGATTTGCAACAGAGCGCCCTCTTCGATCTTGCCGGCGGCAACTAGAGCCTGATCGAGACTGGCACTGCCACAAGCCAGCTCCGCATCCGGAGCAACGTGAATTTTGCTTTGCAATTGCTGACGTATGCGTTCGAGCATCGCTGGGGCAGGTACGGGCGCCTGTAAAGTCGATTCGAGTTGTTCAGTCGTATTTTGCATGGTATTTGGATTAGGGATTATGTCACGCGCCCCTTGCATACGGGAGCGTGCGAGCGTGGGAGGGCAAACAGCAATCACAACCGAGACGGTTGCGCTACTTTTTAAACCACATGCCATTTCATCCGTCGAAGCAACAACCCTATAAAAAAATTTTCGTACTACTATCACCCAGAATCTTGTTTTTTGGGAAAGATTTTTTATGGACGATGGACAGGGACAGGAATGGACAAGATGGACGGAATGGACAAGAATGGACTGCTGAATGGACGATGGACGATGGACGATGGACAGAGATTATGTCGCGCCCTTTCAGGGCTTTGCGGATGGATGGGTATCCGAACCCAGGGCGTTGCCCTGGGCTGGTATGTCACGCCCCTTCAGGGCTAATTCCTACATCGCCGATCAGCCATTCGTTTCCCGTTCTTGCCACTATCCATGAAAGAGAATGAAACGCCCTGACTGATCCGTTGGAGAAACCAATAGGCCAGATCACAAATTCGCGTGCCATTTCATCCGTCGAAGCAACAACCCTATAAAAAAATTTTCGTGTCTTTTCGTGTCTTTTCGTTGTTAAAAAATGTGTTGTGCTCAAAACAGTTCGGTATCGCGGCTTTTGGCAATTTCCTCGAGTGAGGCTTTGTAGCGGCGGATCAGTTCCTCCTGGGGGTTTTTGGTATCCAGGACATTGACGGTGAGCAGGATCAGCAATTCGGTGCGGACGTTCGAGGTGGTGTTGTAGCCGAAGATGAATCCTATGTATGGGATATCCATCAGAAACGGGATTCCATAGCGTCCAGTGGTGCTGGTATTCTGGATCATGCCGCCCATCAGCAACGTCGTATTGTCAGCGACTACCAGCTCGGAAGAGACTGTTTTCTTGGAGATGGTCGGATTGGTCGTATCGGCGTTTCTGGAGACGCTCGAGACTTCCTGTTCGATCACCATTCGCACATCATGTCCGGCGGTGATGTAGGGGGTGACGGTCATGATCACGCCGACATCCTTGTATTCATAGTTGGTGCGGAAATTATTGCTGCTGTCACTGTAGGTAGTCGATTCCGAAGCGATTGGCACGGATTCGCCAGCCTGCATCGAACCCGATGATCCGCTGAGCACCACCAGTTGCGGTTCGGACAGCACCCGTGTGTTGCCTTCGCCGGCATAGGCTTTCAGGAAGGCCAAGGTATCTCCGGCCTTGTTGTTGAACAGCAAGCCCAGCCCCGTCGAGGTCAAGGCATTCAAGGTATCGCCGCCGGCCTCGCCGCTACCTCCGATCAAGCTGCCCGGCGCTGTTGATTTCAGGACAGTATCCGCCCCGAAGCTTCCGGCGGCCAGGGTGCCATTGAGCAGCGCCCGTTCGAGGCTGTAGCTGATGCCGAATTCGTTGGACTTATCGAGCTTGATTTCGGTGATAATGGCCTGGATGGCCACCTGGCGCGGCGGGACGTCCTGGCGTTCGAGAAACAGCTTGATCAAGTTCCAGGTGCGCGGTGTCGTCTTCAGGGTAATCCGGTTGCTTTCATCATCCGTATAAACGATCACTTCCGTATCAAAAACGGTGGTGGTCAGCGAATTTTTCTCTCCGCTCTGCTTGTCCTGGGATGTGCGCCTGTTCGAGCTTGTGCTGCGGGTCTGTGAAGTATTGCGCTGACTGGTGCTGCCGGTTGACAAGTCACTGCCAGTGGTTGCTGACGCCTTGGCGGAGGTGCTTTTGGTCGTGGATGCCGTCGTTGGGCTGCTGCTGGTGACGGTATTGAAGAATGCATCCAGGGATGCGCTCAGTTTTTCCACCGTGCTATGGCGCACATTGTAAAAGTAAATTTCCTCGCGGTCGAGCAGGTCGGAGCGGTCGAGGGACTTGATCCAGTTTCCGACTTCATCGACAACTTCCTCGAGGGCTGCGGAAACGATGATGATGCCGATCCGCGGCAGCGCGGTGACTTTGATCGCTCCCCCGCTAGTGCCCGTTCCGGTGGCTACCGGTAGTCCCACCACCGGCAACAGCAGTTGCAGTTCGGCGGCCAGCTCCTCGGCATCGACCTCTTTGCAGGGGAAACATTTGACTGGCCAGGCACGCTCGCCTTTATTATCGAGACGTTTGACCAGCTCCCGGATTTTATTGATATTGGCCGGCGCCTCGACTACAATCAGCGTATTCGAGTCCACCAGGTCGGTCACTGTTGCGCCATCGGTCATAAATGGCTTGATCAGATTGGCGATATCGGCGCTTTTTTTGTAGCGGACGTACAGGAAATCGACAATGACATTGGGCTGGATTTCATGATCGGCAAAAATCCTGCGCTCCTTCGGCATCTTGTCAAACGGCAGGATGTGTATAAATCCTGGATTTTTCGAGGCGTATGCACCGGCCAGCCAGAGGATATGCTCGAAGGTCGCCCAGGTTTCCCGCGCCGTCATTTTGGTTTTGATCTCCATGGTGATCGCCCCCTTCACTGCGGGGTCCACCAGGTAGCTGAAATTCAGCATGTTTTCGGAAGCGAAAGTTTTGGTGACCACATCGATGGAATCGCCATTGAAGACAAAGCCGACCTCGAGCTCCGTTTCCGGGTCCGGCACTCCCTTGATCAGATTGTCAGGATACTCCGAGGCTGCAAAACTTTCGCCTTCTTTCGATGAGACGCGGGCTGGCATGTCCAGCTTGCGCTCGATCGAGGGATTCTCGGCGTCCGTGTCAGCAGCGACTGCCAGGGGGGTTTCATCCATCATTTCCGCTTTGCGGCTGGTGATCTGCTGGAAGGGCAACGGGCGCGGTTCCGGCAGGGCCGCATCAAAAGCCTGGTCTTTCTGGGCAAAACCCTCGTGCTCGATGGTCTGGCATCCTCCCCAGAAGAATACTGCGATACTCAAGAAGAAAAAAGTTTTCGTTCTGACTAAGCTGAACATAGACAAACCCTTATTGGAAATAACGTTTTACTGGGCCTTTTTAGCCCTGCGTTCTGCACTTTCCCGATACAGTTGCTGCAAGCGCTGCTGCTTTGAACTTGGCGCCTCATCCTTGCTACGCCGCACGGCGGGAGGCGGCTGAATCGCCTCTTCGGCTCCGGACTTGGCGCTTCCCGGTGTGATACGCTCTGCCCTCGGCCTCTGAGGGGCTGTGGTCGGTTTAACAGGGATGCCGCCATCCACTCCAGGTGGTGGTGGTGGTTGCCCGGCGACTCCGGCATTTACGTTGGCTGCGGCATTGGCGGCCTGGTCGGTCGGCTTGGCGTGCTGAGCCGCGATTGCTTTCTGTTCCTGTTCACGCTGTTTCTGCCGGTTGGCTGCCTCCGTGACAGCGATATTCTTGCGTTCGGAGCTGGCGTCGCTGCCGAATTCAATTTTCAGTTCGAGGCGTTCGCTGCCGCGTACCAGAATGGCGCTGTTTTCCTTGGTGTTGATCTCGAGGAGGGTGTACCCTGTATCATTGATCAAATCCCCCTCCGCAAAAATCACCTTCTGGGGCTTTTCAGGTTCGGGAGCAGGCTGCTGTGGAGTCCTTTGGGGAATGCGTCCGCGGGAACCAGTAGCACGTGTCCTTGCGGATGGACGCATCTGGATTTTCTGCTGCTTAATGACCGCTACCGGCTTTACTTCACCCGGAAGCCCGATCCAAGCAATCCCAGTTAACTCGAAATCGGATTTTTCGGCAGCCTGTGCGGGTGTCTCACCGGCATCGCCTTCAGGGAGATTGCTCTCCGTTCTTTCCGGGCAGAAGAGCGATTTCTCCCACAATCCATCCAGCGCAAGCGCTTTCGTCTTTGTCCGGCTATGGGCAGGCTGTATTGGCTCGATGCGGGCAGTTTTGCTTTCGCGGGTGCTTTTTTCCTGCTGTTCGATCGGGGGCAATTCCGGATTCGAGAGTTTTTTCATGATGGGCCTGCTGGAGATTGCTGCGACTAGCAGTGCCAGGTTGAGGATGAACCATGAGAGGCCGTTCATATTGCGGGTACTCCTTGCTCATTGCGCTGTTTGCCAGCCGCGCTCTGATTCAGGTAATCCGCCGCTTCATTGCCTAGAACCAAGGCGCGCAAACGCGCTGACAGATTAACGTTCTTCGGGGTGCGTGGATTGTCTGGCTCGATGCGGCAATAGCTCCAGCTCAATTTGTCGCCGTATTTATGGACTTCCTGCAACAACCTGCTGACCTCCCTCATGCTGATGCCGCGCAGTTCCAGGCGAATCTGCACCTCCTGAATATGGTTCACTCCTGGCAGTTTATTGCGTTGCAGATCGATTTTCTGGTTGGCCGGCAGTTGCGCCTGACGCAAAAGCTTGCCAAACTCCTTGTTGATCTCCTGATCGACGAGGGCACGTTGCCCGGTGGGAACCCAATACGGCTCGGCCAGGCTCTGCAAGGCTTTGATTTCCTGCAAGCGGTCTTCGGCCTGTTTTCGGGCGACCTGCAAGTCTCCCCGCAAGGACTGCAATTTCAGGAGGCGTTCATCGATCAGTGGCGTTGTCGGCAGCGCAAAAGTCACATAGCGCCTGACGAAGAAGAAGCCGATCACCAGCATCAGTGCCAGCAACACCAGTTGTCTGCGATTGATTTTCGAAATGCTTGCCATAAAATTTTCTTGAAGCCTTTGCGCTGGGTATGGCGCGTATCAGCCCTATTCCTGTTCCATCTCTTCAGCTGCGGTCTCTTCACCGTCCTGCTGTTCGGCTTCTTCGGCGGCTTTCGCTTCCGCTGCTTTCTGCTTTGCTTCTGCTGCCTCCTGCTGTTTCCGCAGCTGTTCTTGCTCTTGGCGCTTTGCCCGGCGCTGTTCGAATTCGACTTTTTCCTCGGGGGTGTCGTATCGCGCATTCATAGTGTAGCGCGCAAGGTAGTTTCCCTGGTTGTAGGATGATGACAATTCACGCACATCGCCAAGCACTGGGGATTCTTCGAGTTTTCCGGGCAGTTCGAGGTCTCGTTGCGGGCTTTGCAGTTGCAGGGAGACTTGGCCGGCGTTCCATTCCATGCGCGAGGATGCCCACGTTGGCGCTTCGATAAGGTTGGTCAGTTCGAGCAGCACTTCCGGGAAGCTTGGCATCGATTGCACGTGGTCACGCAATTCCTGTTCGAGGACGGTGACAAATTCCTTTTCGGTGTTGCCGCCCTGGTTGGCTTGCAATGCCTTCAGCTCTGCCTGCACCTTCCCGATTTCCGCGTCGATTTTTCGCAGATGCGCGGCTCTTGCCTGGAGGTTTCTGGCCATTCCCAGCATCAGGGTGACACAGGTGAATATGAGCAACCCTGCTGCGATCATTTTGCTGGCGATATAGCGATGCGCCTTCAGCGCATCCGGTGGTGGAATAAGGGTAGCCTGATCCTGGTTGGAATTACGAGTGAGTCCATAGGCAGCCGCCATCAAAGCCGGGATAAAGTCCATTTGCTCGGCAGGCGTCTTGTCGCCCAATGGACCTGGCTGGAAACTGGCAAACGGCGGAAATGCCTTTTCCGGTGTCAGTTCCGGCGGGGTTGGTTCGCGCACAATTAGCCGTTTGTCATTTACACGGCGGCAGGCATATCCGGCCTGTTCTGTCTCATCCGGGAAGAAGCAATCCACGTCCTCGAACAGGGGGTCCAGGGCCAGTTGTGCGGGCAGGATGACATCAACGTGGGAAAGCCCTTTCAATGCGCTGCACCAGCGCCCCCACTCTTCTTCCTTGATGTAAAAAAGCCGGACGCGGATGCCCTTGTCGGAATTTTCCAGTATCCGGTATCCCCAGCGCAGTTTTTCGGGAGGGATCGGGGTCTGTTTGCGCAGCTCGAAGTGCAATGCGCTTTTTATTTCTGGCTTGGACAACGCGGGCAGCTGTACTTCTGCGGTACCCCAGCCGGTCGTATCTCCACTGGCAACAATGAACTCCTGATCGGAGGCATCGACGCTTTTCACCCCCAATGCAATCAGTTCTGCCAGAGACTGCTCCTTCGTGACTTCTCCGCTCCAGCAGGCAAGCACTTTGAAGGTGTCGCGGAAGCGCTGCAATCGGATGACATGGCAGGCTTGCCGATTCCAGGATACCGCCGTTGAAATTGTTCTGACAAAATTAACCATATTTTCGAAAATCAGCCTGGATGCAGAAAAAAGCTCCAAGCAATAAACGGTTCAAAAGCGGGATTATTTCCCGCCCAACAGGGAAACGCCGCAAAAGGGCAGGCCCGTGTCCTGACGTTTAATGTACCTTCCCGACGCCATTTTACTACTGGATTCGAGGATCATGGAAGGTTTTTTGCGTCGTTGCGGCAAGGCGGCAGTGACCCCGGATAGGCAAGAAATTCTTTTTGAACAACGAAATGCCCGAAAGGACACGAAAAAATTTCATGGAAGTGGCTTTGTCTGCGAGAACAAGTCGTATTTTCCATGAAATTTTTTCGTGTCCATTCGTGTTTTTCGTTGTAAAAAAAACTGTCATCCAGTTGCACTGACGTCTTACCGTTACGGCAATCGGCTTTTAAATAGACCACGTCTAAAAAAAAAGGTTCCCGAGCATATTTTATCTGCAGATGGACGCAGATTCCCAGGCTTAGGAATTGTAGGATTTTGTAGGATTTTCTATGTTTCTGTATAACTTCTTATGATTTTGCTTGAAATTTCGGTTTTTCGGCACTATTTTTTCGCCGTGGTTCAGAAATCATCCAGCCCCACCCACCCAGGGGGCAACCCACCCTCGGTACGTGCGCGCGCGTAACGGCAGGAGGATGCGAGGCAGGCAGGGTACAGGGTGGACGGGGTGGACAGGGTGGACGCTGTGGACATTGTGGACAGAAGACGCACCCTGCCCCTGCCCCTGCCCCTGCCCCTGCCCCTGCCTCCTGCACCCTGACCCCTGCACCCTGACCCCTGCACCCTGCCCTTATTTTGCTAACTTATTTTCGATTTCATAGATTGCATTTCGTTGCTGATGGTTTACATTATTTTTATGTTGTTTTTTCGTTGAGAATCAGGCAACAGGATGCAGATTATGAGCGACACACCTTCAAGCGTTTTCAAGACAGATGACATTTCGGCGTGGGACGATTTTCTGGCATGTTTTCCGGCTAATTGGCGGGAGATCGCTGCGGCCACCAATGTGCTGAAAGGACAGCGGAAAGACAAGGAACCGGAGAGGCTGATGCATGTGCTTATGCTCCACCTCCTCTGCGGGTACTCGCTCCGTGAGACATCCGCAATCGCCGCCGAGGCGGGCATTGCATCCTTGAGCGATGTAGCACTCCTGAAACGCCTCCGCAAAAGCAGCGATATGTTCAAGGAGCTTTGCGCGGCAATGTTCGGCAATGTCAGCTGCGGCGCGGATTTCGACGGCTACCGCATCCGTCTGGCTGACGGAGTGAGCATCAGAGAAACGGGGCAGTTCGGCACGCGATGGAAGCTGCATTACAGCTATTCGCTACCGGACATGGCTTGCGACTCCTTCAACCTTACAAAAGCGGTGGCTGAAGGGCTGGAGCAGTTTGAAATCGAGCCGAATGACATCATGGTGAGCGACTGGGGATACTGCAGGTTCAACAGCATCCGGCACGTAGCGGCGGGAGGCGGATACAGCTGCGTCCGCTGGGACAGTGGAACCCTTCCATTGTACAACGGAGATGGAAGTGCCTTCGACATCCGAGGTCTTTTCAAGGCACATCCGCGTGATGGGATGTGCGGCGAGGCCGATGTCTTCATTCATGGCGATGCGCCGGGGGAGAAGCTGCCGTGCCGCGTCTGCATCATCCGGAGAAACGACGAATCGGCGGAACGCGCCAGAAGAGTCCTGAACAGTGTTGCGGCTTCAAAGAAGCAGAAGACTACCTCCGAGCTTGCGCTTCTCGCATGCGATTTCATTGTCTTGATAACGACGTTGCCCACGGAGATTTTCAGCCTGAAACAAGTCCTTGAACTATACAGGCTCCGGTGGCAGGTGGAGCCTGTGTTCAAGAGATTCAAAAGCATAGCCAGGATCGGGGCGCTGCCAAAGTATACGGACAGCAGCGCTCAGGCATGGCTGCACGGTAAAATGTTTATTGCGCTTTTAATTGAACGCCTTAGCGCCCGCCGGGGAGCGTTCTCCCCCTGGAGAGCCGTGCCTTGTTCAAGCGACACGCAGAAATTTGTGGAGCAAATTCAAGGTATTGTATCATGCCGCGCCACAGTAGGACGCATCAATGATTAAGCCGCCCAAACTGGCGGCGGACTGGGATGCGATCAGGCAGAAAATCCGACCGACGCTGGGGAAAAATCCATGTCATTAGAAGCCTTTTTTGCCTGAAAAACAAGTTAGCATTTATAGGATACGGAAGAGACATTGTGGCCTGGGTGGACTGGGTGGACTGGGTGGACTGGGTGGACTGGGTGGACTGGGTGGACTGGGTGGACTGGGTGGACGCTGTGGACTGGGTGGACTGGGTGGACTGGGTGGACGCTGTGGACTGGGTGGACTGGGTGGACTGGGTGGACTGGGTGGACGCTGTGGACTGGGTGGACTGGGTGGACTGGGTGGACGGGGTGAACATTGTGGACGCTGTGGACGGAAGACTGTCCACTGACCACTGCCTCTGTCATTCAGCGGGAAAAGACTAAAGGCACCATCACAACCGGGACGGTTGCGCCACTTTTTAAACCTGCCCCCTGCCCCCTGCCCCCTGCCCCCTGCCCCCTGCCCCCTGCCCCCTGCCCCCTGCACCCCGCACCCCGCACCCCGCACCCCGCACCCCGCACCCCGCACCCCGCACCCCGCACCCTGCCCTATCCTTTGAGTACTGCCATTGGCGTCAGTCGGACAATTGGTTCGACCAGGTCTGCTTCGGCAGCGATGACTTCGTCGATTGGCTTATATGCCTGTGGTGCTTCGGAGAGATCGAGGCGTCCCTTGTGGCGCTTGTCGAATCCCCTATACTTGCTCCAACGCTCGAAGACGATTCCCTCCATTGCCGCGTTGCACTCCTCGACGGTCAGGTTTGCGCTTGCTGCCGTGCGGCTCATCGTTCGTCCTGCGCCATGCGAGCAGCTCATGAACGACTCTGGATTGCCCAGTCCCCGAACGATGTAGCTTGCCGTTCCCATGGAGCCTGGGATGATTCCTATTTCATCTTTTTTTGCACTGGTTGCACCTTTGCGGTGGATGTATAGATTCTGTCCGAAATGCGATTCCAGCGCAGCGTAGTTATGGTGGATATTGACTTCCTGCAGGAATTCCGTTTCCGGGACTGTTTCGAGCAGGATTTCCTTGAAGATGATCATCATTCGGCGGCGGTTTTCCAGCGCATATTCCAAGGCGAATGTCATGTCACGGAAATAGTCCTTTCCTTCCTTGGTTTCCATGGGGAGGAACGCCAGTACCGGATTAGGCAGCTTGGCTTTGAATGCCTCATTGAGTTTCTTGGCCTTCGCCTGGTAATGCTTTTCCACCCGCTGCCCCAGGTTGCGGCTTCCGGAATGGATCATCAGCCAGATAAAGCCGGTGTCTGATTTCTGCAGTTCGATGAAGTGGTTCCCTCCGCCCAGCGTACCCAGGTTGCGCCTGTCCAAAGCGTTTGGGAAGTCGCAGACCGTGCCGTTGGCGTCAAGGTAGCGTTCGAAGCCCTCCCACTCCTGTTTCTGCCGATGCGCCACCCCTTCCCCGACAGGAATTCGCGCCTTCAGCTTTTCCTGGATTGCACGCCGCGCCGTAACTTTGGCGAGCCGTTCTGCGGGAAGATTGGTCTCGACTGCGACCATTCCGCAGCCGATATCCACGCCGACTGCACTTGGCAAGATGGCATCTTTGACTGCGATGACGCCGCCGATCGGCATTCCGTAACCAAGGTGGCAATCCGGCATCAGGGCCACATGATGCTCGATGACCGGGTGGCGCGCCAGGTCCATTGCCTGCTGCAACGCCCCTTCCTCGATGGGTTCACACCAGCTCTTGATGGGCACACGCAGGGTTTCATCCTGCTTGATCCATTTCATTTTTGCACCTCCATTTCACAAAGATTGTCTGTTATATTCTTGAATTCCACTTTCACATCCAGGAATTTCCTAATGACCTGACGGTTGCTTTCGGCGTGCAGAGTCGGGGGACCTGTCAGATAATTTCCTCCTGCTCCCAGAGCCAGGGGCAACATCAGCTGATCCGCCAGGAATTGTCCTACCACCCAGCCCTGTCCGAGGTATTGCTTGACATGGCTGATGGCACTTTTGGCCACACTTTTTCTGGATAGGCCATACCTCCCGCAAACGCTGAAAAGCTCTGTCAGATTTTCGTATGCGAGTTCGGCAAAAAGCACGTTGCCGGGGCCGTCGGATTCGACATTCCTGGCAAACGCCTGCCAGGGCAACGCGCCTGCCAGCCCGGCCTGGAAAATCTTCAGCTCATCCGTGAGGATAGATTGATCCAGACCGCTGCCAATGGCAGTCACCCGTGCTTCCTGAAGCTCCCCGCGCTCGATGAGCGAAAGCTGCCTCCAGACCCGGGCGGGCTTTACGAACAATACGACCCTGCCGCCTCCGGCAGGATAGAAACCGGCGCGTTCCATGGTGCCCTCCACCTCCAACCCCATTTTATGCAGGCAAGGCAGATAAACGCGCTCGAAGAAGTCGAAGACCGGTGCCTGCATGGTATATGTGCCGCCTTGCAGCACAACCCGGGATGGGCTATCCGCGAACAGGAGCACTGGCAGTACCGCCTGCGCCAGCAGAAGCGTATTGCCCGCGCTTCCGATAACGAAGCGGTAGTCGCCTCCATGAATCCTGCCTGGCTTCAAGGTCAACGCCTGGGAATTCAACTCCGCGCCCTCGAGTTCGCCGCGGCAGATTTCCGCCACTGCCTTTGCACAGGCAAGATGCTGACGCATCAGGCCGGGCTTCTTGCGGTTGGCGCGGATATTCTTAATATGCATTGGCTTTCCTGTTATTGCTGCCAGGCTAAGCGAAGTGCGAAGGATCTGCCCGCCGCCTTCGCCAAAAGAACCGTCAATGCTTGTCATTATCTGCTCCTGTAAAAAAGTACCTGAATCGAGTCTATAGCAACATAGATGCCAACTTCAAGTTTGCAAACTCGAAACCGGGTTTTCCCGCCAACCTTGCAGAAAAAGGAATTGGCACAAGAGGTAAGTAATGATATATTATTTAGAAAATAATCTAAAACATTAGAAAAATGAAGAAAAAATGAAGAACATCATTTACTCATTTTTAGGGACGACTCTTGACAGCCATCGCCGTGAAAGCACGCGCTGGGCTTTCTGGCGTCCATCCATTGCATTAGCGATGCAGGATGATCTTCATTTTGATGAATTTCACATTTGGTATCAGGAGCGTTTCCAGGGTTTGTTTGATGTCATTGCGAAGGACATCCTGGCATGTTCTCCTGACACCACAGTTATTCCCGAGCTCTTGGAGCTGCGCGACCCATGGGATTTCGAGGAGGTCTATGGCAAGTTGTACGACTTCAGCCGCCTTCAGAAATTCATCCCTGAGGAGAACAACTACTACATCCATATCACGACCGGCACGCACGTTGCGCAGATATGCCTGTTTTTGTTGAATGAATCGCATCATCTTCCAGGGAAGTTGATTCAGACGCAACCGTCGCATGGCAGCAATCCCGCCCAGGGGAAATATACAATCATTGACTTGGACCTGTCCCGGTATGATCTGCTGGCAAAGCGCTTTGCGGTGGAGCGCCAGAATGATCTGGCATTCCTTAAATCCGGCATCGAAACACGAAACCCTGGATTCAACGCCCTGATCGAGACGATCGAGCGTGTAGCCGTCCGTTCCCGGGAGCCGATTCTTCTGACAGGACCTACCGGTGCCGGCAAATCCCATCTTGCGCGCAAAATCTACGAATTGAAGAAACTGAACCGTCAGGTATCAGGGAACTTTGTCGATGTGAACTGCGCCACATTGCGTGGGGACCATGCCATGGCAACGCTGTTCGGGCATACCCGTGGCGCCTTCACCGGAGCGGTGAAGGACCGCCCAGGCCTGCTAAAAACTGCGGATGGCGGCATCTTGTTTCTGGATGAAATTGCGGAGCTTGGAACGGATGAACAAGCCATGCTGCTTCGTGCTATCGAGGAAAAGACTTTTCTTCCCCTTGGTTCCGACCAGGAGACTGGGAGTTCCTTCCAATTGATCTGCGGCACTAACCGGAATCTGGCGGAGGCTGTTTCGGTAGGCAAATTTCGTGACGACCTGTTCCAGCGCATCAATCTATGGAGTTTTCGCCTGCCTGGGCTGGCGGAGCGCCGTGAGGATATCGAGCCAAACATCGAATATGAACTCGAGCAGTTTTCGCGGAAGCATGGGCAGCACATCAGCTTCAACAAGGAGGCGTGGCAGGTATTCCTTGATTTTGCCAACCAGCATGACTGGCATGGAAATTTCCGCGAGCTTAACGCGATCATCACCCGCTTGGGCACCCTGGCTCCGGGAGGACGGATTGACGTGGCGACCGTCCGGGCTGAATGGCAACGGAACCGTCCGACAACGCTTGCAGGCAAGGATCGTTTTCTCGAACGTCTTCTCGGATCGGATTACGCATCGCGTTATGACGCATTTGAGCTTGTTCAATTGAAGGAAGTCCTGCATGTCTGCGCGAGCAGCAGAAACATGTCTGAAGCGGGGCGAAAACTGTTTGCCGTATCACGCCTTGCCAAGAAGAGCAGGAACGACGCTGACAGGCTTGCCCGATATCTTGCCAACTATGGCATCCGATTTGCGGACATAGCACAACATCACACTGCAGGCTGATAGCCAAAACCCATTTTTTTAACCACGAACCACACGAAAAAATAGGGGTGTTGCTTGACTTCCCGCTGATAAAGACTTATATTTTTAGATACTTCGGGCCCATAGCTCAGTCGGTCAGAGCAGGTGACTCATAATCACCGGGTCGCTGGTTCAAGTCCAGCTGGGCCCACCATCTTCAAAGCCGCTTGACTCCAAGGAGTTAGGCGGCTTTCTTGTTTTCATGTTTTTCGTGGTTAAAAAAGTTGCCGGCGTTCCATATCGCCTCCGACGCAACTGCGTAAAGCCAATCTTGGCACACAAGAACTTCGCCAGAGCATGATCATCCGTCAAAGCAACACCCTAGAAAAAATTTTCGTGCCTTTCGTGGTAAAAAAAATACTAAAAAAACTTGACAACAATTCATTTGCAGTTTATGTTAGGTACCAAATTGGTTCCAATGTTCCCAGTGATAGTCGCAATACAAAAAACAGGAGGAGCAGTTATGACGCTCACAGCACAAACCAGCATTTGCTCGGCACAAGATGCCATCCAGCGCAAAGGTCGTTTTTTCACACTGATAGAGCTTCTCGTGGTGATCGCCATCATAGCGATCCTGGCCTCGATGCTGCTGCCGGCGCTGTCCAAGGCGCGGGAGGCGGCCAACAAATCCCACTGTTTGTCGCAGCAAAAGCAAATTTACCTAGCCCTGTTATCGTATACCAATGAAAGTGATGAGTATCTACCGCTTATCTATTTCGGCTATAACGGGGGAAGTGGACCACACACCATCTGTTGGCCCGATGTACTTTGCCCCCATATCGGAATTGCTGAGAAATTCTATGGCTCATACAAAGGATACCGCTGGGGGAAAAACATCTTTGATTGCAAATCCATCCCGAAAAACCAAGATGCGTATGGTGTTCTGATGTCGTATATTACAACGACCGGCGGGTGGACGGAGCATTACAATCACGATGGCGTCGCACACACAACCAATACAATAAAACATCCACGGAGACTCGTAAGCTTGAAAGCCCCGTCGCGCACTGCTCTGTTGACCGAAGCCAAGGTCAACATGTATGGGCGAACCAACGAATATTTTATTACTTCGAGTGTGGAAGGCGGCACTTTCTGGTACAGCAATCATCTGGTTCCTGCGCATGGCGGAGGCGCGAACTGGCTTTTTGCCGACGGGCACGCAAAATGGCGTAAACACGCCCCAACCAACAGCAAGACCGACGGGGAATTCACACCCGCCTGGCAAGAAAGGTGATAGATCATGGATATGAAACAACTCTTCATGCTGATTGCAGTTTGTTTTTGCAATTTGTTGGCTGCCTCAGGACTTGACATCCTTACCAAGGGGCAATACAGTTTTACCCCCGAAAAAATTTATTTTGCGGAGGAGGAAATCGTCCGCAGTCTGATTACCGGGGTATGGGCCCGCAATACGAAAACCAATGCTTACTATTCTTTTTTCCAGCAAAAAGCTGTATTCACCCCTGCACCGCTTGAAGGTTTTATCGGGCGCAAGTTTACCTACCAAAGGGAAAACGGGAATTTGACCATTCAGCATCATGTCAGTGAAAACGGCATTATCAGCACTTGGCACCTCAAAGTATTACAAAGTCCGGGCGGTGCCGGTGAATTGGGCTTTATTCTCCCAGGCACTGTCTTAAAAGAGAACGCCAAGATTTTTGTCAACGGGGAACAAACAGGTGTTTTCAAAAGCGATGCCAAGCACCAACAGCATTTAGGCAGTCTCAGGAAATCAGGAAGTATCGTGGTTGAGGGGCTGCATAAACTGTGCTTCGATGTCAAGATCTGGAGCCCGGATCAAGTTTGGGGCGTTTTTGTTCAAAAATACCATGATGGCATCCGCATCATTACTTCCTATCATTTCGAAAAGGACGACCGTGACATTCAATGGGGACTTAGCCTTGCGTTTGATAAAATGCTGAACATCCCAGATGCATTATCGCCTGGAACGGGGCAAGCCTCCGCGAATAAAGTCGAAAGCCAAGCGAAACTTAATGAAAAGCAGCTTGGACACAAAAATTTCGAGCTGGTTCGTGAGCTTTTTCCACTGCGGGAGCCTGGGAAGAAACAATTTCCAAAATCTTTTGTCACCGCCGGGGAGGCGATGCGGATTACCCTGCAAAAAAAATCAGCTCATGAAGCCACTTACCATTGGCAACTGAAAAATGAGTCGGAACGACTCATTGAACAAGGCACGGTCAGGCTGAATGCGGAAGCTGAAAAATATGATTTTGTATTCAACATGCCGAAAAATGGCTGTTACCGCTTAGAGGTTACGGATGAATTCGAATGCAAGCGCGAAGCCCTTTTTGCTGTTTTCCCGCCTCTTCCCGAGCATCCCATCAAAGACGGTATCCTTGGTGCCTCCGGCGTCCAAGATGGCCTGTTTGAGCTGGCTGAGGTCTGTGGACTAACCTGGCATCGCTGGCATTGTGGTTATGTCAGCAGCGAAGCCGAACGCATCTTCAAGGATGATAAACTTGATCGGGACTATTTAGATCGCGGCCTGCATCTGGATGAGAAGGCTGGCATGCAAACCCTGGGAAGCATAATGTCCTATCAGAATATCAATGCCATGACAGATCAACAATATGCAGACTTCATGCAATGGTGGTCTGAAAAATATCTGCCCGCGCTGGTCGGGCATCTGAAAGACAAGGTTACATATTTTGAAGTTTTTAATGAACCATACTACACTTTCCGTGATCACCCACAGAGATACTTCGAACTGTTGAAAATAAGCGATCAACTAATAAAGCAGATTGCCCCCGGAAGCAAAACTGTCGGCATCTGTGGGCCGCCCATCTCCATGGGGGATAAGTTTTTCCGGAAAGTTTTTGAATCTGGCGGAATCCAGTACATGGATGTCTTGTCGTTTCATCAATATTGCTTTTCGGATCGATTGTCCGTAAATACAGAGAAGACATTTAAAGAATGGATTTTGCATCTGCGGAAGTTGTGTGCTGAATACGGAAGACCCGATCTGCCAATCTGGGATTCGGAAAGTTCAACAGGCATGACGGGAACGCTTTACCGATTGCCGGAAAACTTGCGCAAGATTGAAAGACACGAAGGTGTCCTGAAGGTTGCACTCTACGAGCAGGCAGCGGCATTCAGCCGGGTTTTGGCAATACATTATGCACATCAAGTGAAATATTTCTTCCACTTGTTTAATGCCAGTCCAACGTATTCTTGTCATATTACTGAATTTGATGGCAGCCCACTGCCCATAGCAGTCGCAATGGCAGCCATTCACCGGCGTTTGGAAGGCGCTCGATTGATCCACCGTGACCAGCCGCATCCCAGGGTGAAAATTTATCAGTTCCGCAAACAAGACCAATGGGTGGCAACGATTTGGCTGGAACAAATCCGCCAGAACGAAAAAGTCTCGATTCGATTACCGGATACGATCAGTCAACTGCGTATTTATGACTTCATGGGCAATCTCTTGCGAACTGCCGCTGGTGATTTACAAGTGGATCCGGAACCAGTCTTTCTCGAATTTTCAGGGGAAACAAGACCGGGGGCAGAATGGCATGCCAATATTTCAGGCGATATTGATCGCGCAAAAGAATCTCTGCCGGGCGGTGTACAACGCGCCAGTGCCCAGGATTGGTCCTCCTATTATTATCAGATTCCTCTCCGTGGTATCGCCAATCGTAGTCTGCGCGATGAAGTTGCCGGCGATCAAGCAGGCGGTTTTACCGACGAAGGTAGCAATGATTTACGCCAGCTGCCGCTAGGCGATTTGAAAATCCAAGGCATTCCATACCACATCACTAATCCAGAGGAAAATAATGGAACATCCATCCTTGTGCTGAATGGTTATGAAAGACCCTATTTTCCCAGTTCCGCCGCATTGCCGCTGCCAGAATTACCACGCCTGGCCAAAATACACATCCTGCATCTCTGCACGTACGCTTATCTGCACCCTGCTGACAAGCCCGTCTACCAACTCGAAATTATCTATGACGATGGCTGGAATGAAACTATCCCCATGCTTCTGAATCGTGACATTGCCGATTGGTATAGTTACGGCCAGTCTAAGGTTGACATTGCAATGCTTAGTCAAAATGCCTTGTGTGAGGTAGCAATCTTTCACAAAGAAATCACCCTTGGGCATCCCAAGGGTGCCATGGCACGTGTAAAGGAATTACGCTTCAAAACTGAAAATGGGGGTGCTGCCATCCCCGTAATTCTCGCCATGACCGGAATTCTGTCAAATTAATCTTTTTTCTCCGACGGATCCGTCGGAGAAACCAGCGTCCCTGATCACAGTCCGCGTGCCATCCCATCCGTCAAAGCAACACCCTATAAAAAATTTGCCTTTTCGTGCCTTTTCGTTGTTAAAAAATGTATTGTGCGTTCGTCCGCTCAGAACTCGACTTCCATCATGCTGTTTTCCTTTATTTCGGCTTGCACGGTTGGTTCTTTCGGCGTCGGTAGTTCGACTCCGTCCAGGACGATTTTTGTGGGTATGGAAGCAAAGGTGAGGGTAGCTTGTGCGGCATAGTCGAAGAAGAGTTTCATGGTGCATCCATTTTTCTGGCTTCTGAGAATCCGGATATCCGCATCGCGCAGCTGCGCTGAATCGCTTTCGCTGACTGCCAGCAGGCGGCTCCCATGTGCTTCAACGGGACAGCTGAACGCCTCCTTCAATGCGAGCGTTTCTCCGCTCCAGACATCGGTCAGGGCATAGGTCTTGGAGTCATCGAGTCCCAGTTCAGAGGCTTTGAATGAGAGGTTTTGCTCCTCGTCCTCGAGATTGAACATGCCTACCGTTCTGAGCGGCAGCCCCTGTTGATCCTCCGCCGGGCAGAAATGCGCCGTCTTGAAGTAGAGCACTGCGGGGTATTTCTGTTTCGGATCAAGGTAATCCCATTTGGTGAAGAAGACATCCTGCCCGTTGTTGGGGTTGCACACCGCCTTTTTGAGCGGAGCAAGCCGGGGCGAATCCGGATTCTGGCTGAGGCGTCCTGCGATCTCGACCATCGAATGGGTGACCAGGCAGTAATTGAGGCAGAACATCGCTTCCGTGTCATTGAGACCCGGAAACAGGCCGACGGAATCACTGTTCGGCACAAAGAGATCGCCCGTATGGGTTGCAAAGCAGGCCATTCCCCAGAGATAGTTGGTTCGGACATAGTCCCAGTTGCCTCCGCCGATATCGATTCCGTAGCGGTAATTGGTGAAGAATTCACCGAGGAAGGGGTTGCCCATCACGATATCGCATCCGGTCTGCAAGTAGCCGTCGCTTTCTATCCTCTTGCGCACCTCCTTGAGCCACCAGTCGCGCCATTCGTAACCGGACGCGTCACGGTTGCGGTAAAGGTCATGGCTGTCCTCGAAAGCGTAGCTCCAGAAATCATGCTTGACTGATTCAAAGCCGTATTCGGTGATCAGCTTATCCAGTGCAAAGGTCATGTAGTTGCGTGCCTCGGGGAGACTCACATCCAGAGGTGAGGATTTAGCCACGCGATAGCTGTAGTCAATGAACCATTCCGGATGTTCCTGGTAGATTTTTGTATCCTTCGGGCAGAATCCACCGATCCAGATCGCCGGGCGCAATCCAATGGCACGGACTTTATCGGTAAACGAGCGGAGCCCTTCCGGGAATTTATGGTAGGCGACTCCGTCTTCCCCTTCGTAGGGAACGCCCAGCCCGTGGGCGGATTTTCTCAGGTCCCGGTTGGCATATCCGTCATCCACCTGGATCCATTGTACCGTCGGGAAATGTTTTTTAAGGTAGCACGCCTCTTCAAGGATCAGTTCTTCGCTGATCTTCCGGAACAGGCCGTCGTTCCAGGACCCCCAGACCATATTGTCGCGGTTGATTGCGGTTGCTCCATACAGAGGCGGGAGCTTTTTGCGCAGGACTTTGCTATAGTTGTCAAAGATATGCTCGATGCGGTCCGCCTGCTCCGTAGCCCCCAGGTACCATTCATCGGTGAGGATGCGTTCTGGCGCGACTTCGAGCCATGCAGTGTCCTTGAATCCCGAAAAAATCTCCATGGTCACTGTATCGCCGTCATGGCTGAGAAGATAGTTGTGGAAGAAGACCCTCTGGCTCAGCGTGCCGTGGACAATGCCGTGAACCGACTTGTAGTTTCCCAGCAGGATCGCGGGAAAGGGCTGGTAGGGGCTGCGCCCGATGCGTTCGCAGACCACGCCAGGGTCCGCCCAGCGGTTTCCAGCCTGGAGATCAAAGGAGGAATCCTTGGCGTCCTCGCCTGTGCGCTGGTAGTCAATGGGGAATGCCATGACCTCGTAAATCCGCGGGTTCTCGTTATGGTAGAAGAAGTCCTCCCGGGGAATGCCGCCGAAAGTGATTCCCTCGAGGGTGATCCCCAGTTCGTTGAGCTTCATGACTTGTCCGGAAAGATTCTGGAACTTGCGGCGGCAGACGATCTGATCCTTCTCGAAGGTGAAGAAAAGATCGTCCCGGAAGAGAGCCTGTTTTTCCAGGATCAGATGCGCATTTCCACGCTCCGGGTTGTATTGGAAACTGCTCTGGACGCCCTCGATTCTTTGGTTGCCAATGACGGCGTATGGCTTGAACTCGATGTTTCCGCACTGCAATGCATCAAGAAATGGAATCTGCATTTGGACTTCTCCTTTTGGGGTGGGCTGACGCCCACAATCTATTTTTTAACAACGAAAAAACACGAAAAGGCACGAAAATTTTTTATAGGGTTTGTTGCTCTGGCAAATATTGTTTCGATTTCTGTTGAAACGGAAGCACAAAATCATTCTCTGCAAACCCCCATTCTGTAAGCCACTGTTCTGCACGTTCGAACAGCTCTTTCGAGAAATGGGCCTTATGCAGGTCGTCACCGATGGTGAATTTCACTCCCTTCTGCTTCCAACCTGCGAAGAGTTTCAACATATATTCCCGGACTTCCGGAATAGCACCCCCGACAACGGCGAGATTCACCTCGGCGGCTTTTCCCTCCTCGAGAAGAGCCTGCGCCAGGGCATCGTTGTATTCTTCCGGAATAAAACGGAATGCGGTAAGATCGACATGCTCCTTAGTCCGGTACTTATACCAGTTGCCCACAGCATGGGCCAGTGAATCCCAGGGATGAGCCAGCACGTGCACGGATGGATGCCTGACAAGAAACAGTTGCTGATCGAGATAATTCCGAATGATCGTATCACGGTCTTCCGACACTGTCAGCGGCCAATGCACGCCACCGACCACATATTCAATGCCAAGCTCCAGGATTTCCTCCGGCGTAATGCCGATGGCCATTTGTCCTGTATAGTCGGTCATGTCGCGGAAGCCATAGACCGGTTCGTCACCCCATGCAGTATAATCGCCAGCCGCCACGCGGTCGCATTCCCGCTGATCCATGCAGCTCACCTCGACGCCAAAATGAAAATTTGCCGGTGGACGCGAGGCAAGATAATCCCTTCTTGCACTTATAACATCCGGCAGATTGTATGCTGTATGAATATGATCTGTCAAACCGTATTCTTCGATCCCGAACTCCTCCATTTCCGCGATGATATCGAGGATACTCGCGCAGGCGCTGTCACAGGAGCGTTGAGAATGAATGTGAAAATTTTGCTTGATCTTCATCTGGCAAGAATTCTTTGGTAAAGGGTGCAGGGGACAGGGTGCAGGGTGCAGGGGGCAGGGGGCAGGTCAGACGTAGTGGACAGGGTGGACAGGGTGGACAGGGTGGACGGCGTGGACAGGGTGGACGGCGTGGACAGGGGACACACCCTGCACCCTGCACCCTGTCCCCTGCACCATCACAACCGGGACGGTTGCGCTACTTTTTAAACCTGCACCCTGCACCCTGCACCCTACTTAACATAGTTTCCGAAGGCATTTCAGCAAATCATCATTTCAAACTTCTGACGCGACTGACACGACTTTAGGGGTGTCCAAAAAAGTTTTTAACCACGAAAGGCACGAAAAGGCAGATTTCCAGGATTAGGAATTGCTATGACTTCTGTGGATTTTCTATGTTTCTGCATGACTTCTTATGATTCTGCTTGAAAAATCGTTTTTGCGGCACTATTTTTTCGCCGTGGTTCAGACAGCCTCCAAGCCCCACCCAACCAGGGGGCGAACCACCCTTACCGCGTGCGCGAGGGAAGGAGGGTGCAGGGTGCAGGGTGCAGGGGGCAGGCTGGACACTATGGATAAAGTGGACATTGTGGACGCGGTGGACAGGGTGGACAGAACATAGTCCTCTACGCCCCCTGCACCCTGACACCTGCACCCTGCACCCTGCACCCTGCACCCCGCACCCCGCACCCTGCACCCTGCACCACACAACCGGGACGGTTGCGCCACTTTTTAAACCTGCACCCCGCACCCTGCCACCTGCCCGAAAAAAAAGCCCGGGAAATGTGCTTCCCCGGGCTTTTTTGTGCTTTCAATCAGGTTTTACTCTTATTTTTTTGCAGCTTTACTGGCTTTGATGGCAGCCTGTGCGGCAGCGACCCTGGCAACCGGAACCCGGAACGGAGAACAGCTGACATAGGTCAAACCGGCGCTATGACAGAATTCGACCGAGGCCGAATCTCCACCCTGCTCACCGCAGATACCCAATTTTAGCTTGGGATTGGTGTCACGCCCACCGCCGGCAGCCAGCTTGATCAGCGCGCCAACGCCATTCCTATCGATGGTCTGGAAGGGGTCCGCATCGAGCATGCGATTTTCCAGATAGTGATTCATGAAGCTGCCGGTATCATCTCGGCTGAAACCAAAGGTCATTTGGGTCAGATCGTTGGTTCCGAACGAGAAGAATTCGGCAACCCGGGCCAGTTCGTCGGCCATCAGAGCTGCGCGTGGTATCTCGATCATGGTGCCGAGGCTATACTCGAATTTCTTCAGGTCGAAACGACGCTTGATCTCTTCATGTACACGCACGACGATATCCCGGACATACTCGAGTTCGCGCACATCGCAGGTGACTGGAATCATGATCTCAGGAATCACTTTCTTGCCCTCGACGATCAATTCGGCCGAAGCTTCCAGAATGGCCCGTACCTGATATTCAGTCACTTCCGGATAGGTAATACTCAAACGCACGCCGCGGTGCCCCATCATCGGGTTGCTTTCCGCCAAGGCGTCCACGCGTTTGTGCACTTCATCCTCGGCAATGCCCAAGGCAGCAGCCAGCTCTTTGCGACCCAGCGGTGAATGCGGCACAAATTCATGCAGAGGCGGGTCCAAGAGACGCACAGTCACAGGATAATCTTCCATGACCGTCAACGTGTCCTTGATGTCTTTCTTCATCGCCGGGAACAGCTCTTTAAGGACATTGATGCGATCCTGGGTGTTCACGCAGAGAATCATCTTGCGGAGCAGGAAAAGCGACTGTGCCGAGCCAGGTCCGTAGAACATGTGCTCCGTACGGAACAAGCCAATGCCCTCCGCCCCGAGTGTACGCGCCTTTTTGGCATCAGCCGGGTTGTCGGCATTGGCCCGGACGCCCATTGTGCGGTATTTGTCCGCCATCGCCATAAAACGCATGAAACGCGCATAATCCTCGCCTGCAGTCGGCTCGACCAGGGGCAAAGTTCCCTGATAGACCACGCCAGTGGAACCATTCATTGTCAGCTGATCGCCCTCCCGCAGGAGCACGTCACCGACACGCAGCGTCTTATTGGCGGCATCGATCTGCATTTCAGCAGCACCGACAACACAGCTTTTGCCCCAGCCGCGAGCCACCAGAGCGGCGTGACTGGTCATACCGCCGCGAGCGGTCAGGATACCGTCCGCCACCCGCATGCCTTCGACGTCCTCGGGATTGGTTTCCTCGCGAACCAGGATGACCTTTTTACCTATGCGGTCGGCCTGGATGGCATCCTGGTTGGTGAAATAGATTTCGCCGCATGCCGCGCCGGGGCCGGCAGGGAGTCCCTTAACCAGGCGCTGGGCCTTGCTTTCGGCCGTCGGCTCGATGATCGGCAGCAGAAATTCGAGCACCTGGTTGGGATGCACGCGCATCACTGCGGTTTCTTCGTCGATGAGACCTTCATCAAACATATCCAAAGCCATATTGACAGCAGCTTTTCCGCCGCGTTTTCCACTGCGGCACTGGAGCATGAAGAGGCGTCCGTCTTCGACAGTGAATTCGATATCCTGCATATCCCGGTAATGTTTTTCCAGGATATTGCGGTACTCGACCAGTTCCTTATAGGTCTCCGGCATGAGTTCCTGCATAGACTTCATGTGCTTGTTCTGGTCGGTCTTCGTTTCCTTGTTCAGGGGGCTGGGCGTGCGGATACCGGCAACCACGTCTTCGCCCTGGGCATTGATCAGCCATTCACCAAAGAACTTGTTCTGACCGGTGGCAGGATTGCGGGTAAAAGCAACGCCAGTGGCGGAATTCTCACCCTTGTTGCCAAAGACCATCGCCTGCACGTTGACGGCAGTGCCCCAATCATCCGGAATGCCTTCGATGCGGCGGTAGGACACCGCTTTTTTCCCAACCCAGCTTTTGAAGACAGCGCCAATGCCGCCGAGCAGCTGCTCCATCGGATCGTCCGGGAATTCTTTTCCGAGGACTTCCACGATGCGGCGCTTGAATGCGGAGGCCAGGTCTTTCAGGTCTTCCGCCGTCAGGTCTGTATCCATTTTATAATTTTTGATGTACTTGTACTGATCGAGAAGCTCATCCAGCAAGCGGCGGATGCCCTTGCCGTCGGCCGGGTCGATGCCCTCGGCTTTTTCCATCACCACATCGGCATACATCATAATCAGACGACGGTAGGAATCCCAGACAAAGCGCTCATTGTTCGTGCTTTTAATCAAGCCGGGGATCGTTTTCGAGGTCAGTCCGATATTCAGCACTGTGTCCATCATGCCGGGCATTGACTGGCGTGCGCCGGAGCGGCAGCTGAGCAGCAGTGGGTTATCCTTGTCGCCATACTTGCATCCCATGATCTTTTCGACTTTGGCCAAGCCTTCCTGGATTTCGCCAAGAAGCGTTTCGGGAAACTGTCCACCATTCTTGAAATAGGCTGTGCAGCATTCAGTGGTAATGGTAAATCCTGCCGGCACCGGCAAGCCCAAACGGTTCATTTCTGCCAGGTTGGCACCTTTTCCACCGAGAAGATTGCGCATTTTGGCATCCCCTTCGGCGTCCTTTCCACCAAACAGATACACATATTTCGGGGCTTTTGCTACTGCTGCATCCGCTTTTTTGTCATTCTTTACGGCTTTTGTTGCCATTGGCTCTTTTCCTTTTCTTCTTTTTGTTTTTTGCTTGTTGCCCCGGCAATCAGCCGAAAAGTCTTTGCAAACCATGAGTGCCTGTCAGTCCCGAGGGGCTGATACCCACTCATGGTCTCAAAAACTTTTTCTAACCAATGTCCGGATAAAATCGAATCGTTTTGCACAAAACGATCCCCGCATGAAAGAAATACGCCTCGCCAAGTTCATCATAATCTTGCCGAGGCACTCTCATTAAATTCCCGCGAAAACCCGAGGATACGTTCAGCGTTTCTTTTTATTTTTTTCGTCCCGGATACGTTCCCGAACCCGTTCCAAATAACGTTTGCGCCGAACTCTTTTTGCAGCTTTGGTATGTTGCTGACTCATAAAAAATCCTCCTTAAAACGTGGAAAAACTTGAAAAATAAAAGGTAAAGTATAATAAGATAATCCCCCATGCCGAATTTTTCAAGCCGAGTCAAAAACGACGTTTTTACGTTTTTAACCACGAAAAGACACGAAAAGGCACGAAAATTTTCTAGGGGTTGCTGCTCTGACGGATGGGATGGCACGCGGATTTATGATCTGGTCTATTGGTTTCTCCGACGGATCAGTCGGAGAAAAAAGACAGGAATTGGCAGTACCTTAAAAGATTTGCGTGCCAATGACTTGGATATTGCTTTTCAGGAAAATCTTTCCCAAAAAAGAAGAAATCGAGTGATACGAAAAAATTTCATGGGAAAGGTTTTAGGAATTCTTTGGCGTAGTTGTAAAATTCCTGGTTGGAGCGCGGTCTTTTGCTTTCCAGCAAGGCGAATTCGAATTTTTGGAAGGCGGATTTCAGTTCAAATTCGATGCGTGTTTGATACTGATTTTGCAGTTTCAGCGTGCCTTTTTGCACCTCGGCATGGCTCCATTGCAAGAGGCATGGTCCCACCGCATCCGGGTCTGCGGGCGGCTGAATCTTTTCATCCGCCAAGATCAAGTATTGGTCATCGGGTTGCAGGTTCTGCGGTTCGGGCTGCTGCGACAGCTGCCTTGCGGCGCTTTGCGCTTGCCGCTGATATACCGGCTTGTGGCCGGCAAACTTCGAAATGCAGGCCTTGAAAACGACCTGAACACAACCCAATTCCTTGCCGGAAGGGTTTTCAATGCGTCCAAACAGAAACGGGCTGCCGGAACGAACATAAAAATGCAACAGGATTCTTTTTCCGCCGAAATTCAACGGCATCGTCACGCCGGCTTGTTGCTCATCTTGGAAAAGCGTCATCGCCTTGAAATCCGGTGACAATTTGCGCATGGGCAAGGAATCCACTTGCAGATTGATGAAGTCGCTGATTGGTCTGGAAAAACTGTAATACACGGAGGGTTCCCGGAGGCGAATTTCGAAACTGCCCGGGTTCCGCCCGCCGGGATGGAATTCAATAAATTTAAGGACATAGCGGTTGAGGTCGTTGGAAAGGCTGACGCAGCGGCTGTCCGCAACGGTTTCCGGCTTGTAAATCGGATAGGATATGATTTCTGATTGCGGGGGAGCAGCAAAAAGCACGGTTGCTTTGACCATGAAGGCAAGCAGGCATATCAAGTTGGCTCTGCGTTTCATCATCGATCTCCAGCGCCCAGAAATTTCAGGAAGCCGAATTGTTCGACATTATGATTGTTGCCCAGAGTCATTGAATAGCTGACGACTTCCCGGATATCGCCGAGCCGGTTGACAATAAAATTTCCGAACCAGCTATCGTAATCGGCAGGGGGATCGGTTTTCAGGTCAGCCCAGGAGATGCTCCATTCCAATGTCCAGCCCGTCTCATCGGCTTGCACCGCAGACCGGAATTTCGGCGCGGGGAAATCCTTCGAATATGGCGTCGCAACCGGCAATAGCGTCCTCTGCCCGATAAATGTCTCATTGGTCGATGAAATCACATATTGAAAATATTCACTCTGTGAAAGTGCCGGCGAAAGAAACACCTCGAGGGAGTCGTTATTCCAGATGGACTGTTCCGGATTGCGTGCACTTTTTCCGCTGAATTGAAAGCAACCGTAAAGTGCCTGGGCATCCCAGAGCAGCCGTGCCATGACAGGCTGTTTTGGCGCCTCTCCGGCACCTTTGACATCCTCGAAGCGCATTTCACGAGCCGTCTGCCAAACAGGTTCTTGAATCCGGCCGTCGATGACCGGTTCCTGATCCGGAATCACTTTCACAACCTTGTAATTTGGTTTGCTGAAAGCCAGAATGCCGCGCGCCTCTTTGATAGCCTGCGCCCAGGGTTTGTTGAAAACACTCAGCCTGCGTGCTTCCAAGGAATCCGTCGGTACAGCTGAAGCGGCCTGTTGCAGCAGGGCTTCCATCCGGTCAAGAACAGTGCTGTTATAAGCAATTTTGCGATCCCCATCCTTGCACATGACATTTTCCCAGCGTTCGCAGAGCAGCTGGTAGAATTCCGCCACCGGTTTGGCTGCGGCGCCAAAAAGCAGCTGCCACATTTCGTTCAAAGCTGCGTCCTGATTGAAATTTGGATTCCACATGCTGCGCCAGACCAGATAGTGCGTATAGAAATATTCCCAATCGTGTCCGCCCCATAAATCGAAATAGAGTTCAAGGCGTCCGAGATAGGCGCCCATTTGTTTGGGGATATCGGCGATATATCGTCCAACGATGGCTCGTCCGAAAAGGTTCAGCGGTTCATTGTACAACCATAGGGAAGCCACAGGGCGTCCCCCCAGCACATCCGACCATTCTTTCAGGAAATTCTTCCAGTATGCGACCTTTTCCGGATTGCAATTGTAGCGGGGAAAGTCGGAGACACAGACACGCAGATCGATATTATCCGGACACTTACGGTATTCCGGACGCTGCGGCGGCAGCACATAATTATGATACGGCATCAAAGACAGGCGCTTGCCGGGATACTGCCGTGCAATTTCCTCAGCCAAATGGATGTGAAAACGGGCATAGACATCGGATAGTTCATTGTTGCGTTCACCCCGTTTTTCCTGCGAAATCAGGTTGTTTTCCCGGATGGATGGGGTGTCCATATTGCGCACCAGCGTATCGCACTGGCCAAAATAAATCCAATCCCGATTGGGTCCCGGGATTCCTTTCCAGCCGGTATTGTCTTTGCCTTCGCTTTCATAGTAACGTTTTATGCTGTCCATCAGGATATCAACAAATTTCAGGTTGCTGACATCAAAATAATTGCCGATATGCTGTTTGGTATTGTAATACAGATAGCCGGCTTGATCCCGGTAGAATATGGTATCGAGTTTATCCGGGTACGCATCTGCCAGACTCTGCGGATTGGGGCCATGCCCGGCCCAGTACCTTGTACTCAACGCCATGCGATAGCGCCCTTCCCAGTCAGCGGCTTCGTATGCTCCGAATTCCGGCCAGTGCGTCTTTTTGGCCGTGGCCACTGCCACTGCGTGCGTCATGCGGTTTTCAAAATAGGGTGCATCCAGATAATACAGCGGTTCCAGAGTCAAATTCCGTATCGGCGGGAAAATCGTTCCGATGCCGGGGAAATAATAGCGTACACCCAGGAAACGTTCGATAAAGTCATACGTGCCGTACAGTGTTCCATTGATCCGGAAACGGTACCAGTCGCCTTTTTCATAGCAGTCGGGAAACAAACTGCCGTCATTCCCGGTGATGACAATCCCCCTGTCATAACTGCAAACCGCAAAACCCTCTTTCGGCAATTTCCTCGGGTCCAAGCCAAGGGCTGCGGCCTGCGGCGTATCCCCTAAGGCAATCAGAAAATCATACGACTGTGAAGAAACTTCTTCCGGCAGGCAGACCGGCACCTGAATTCCCGCGCAACGCTGAAACGCCTCCTGAAGCGCCTGCACGGATTTGCTGACGGAGCGTTGACTGCCAAGCAGCTTTCCCTCCGGACGCATATCTGCAACAATCAGCAGCGAGGCTTTGCCGTCCTGAATCAGATTCAATGCGGCATGTTGCCGCGGTTCCTTGATCTCGACCGGATTCAATGCCGGATTATCAATGGCCGCTTGTGAAAAAAATGCGGACAGACAAACAAAGGGAAGCAGGATTTTCTTCAGCATGACACCTCATTTTACGTTAGAGACTCGTGATTACGCAAGGAAAGATTTTTTAACCACGAAACACACGAAAAAACACGAAATTTTATATAGGGTTGTTGCTCAGACGGATGGGAGACCCTCGGATTAATAGCCATATGCCACTTCCCAGGCCTTGCGACCGGGATACGCATACCAAGCACGATTGCGACCACAGATATTCCAGGGATAGCTGGCAGGGTGTCCCTGCCAGAGCCAGACTGCATCGCCGGGTTCGGCATGGCCATCCACATAAAGCGCATTCGCTTTCCGGCTGTGTCGGAATGCAAGATAATCCTGATAGTCCAGCATATATCGTCCGCGAGTGCGATAATCCTCAGTGGAATTGGACCAGCAGGCATCTGCATGGGTCGCCTGCATGGACGGGCGTTTGATCTTCTCGAGCAGCCTCGGCCAGTACCAGGTCAAACCGTAATTGCTCTTTGAAGTCACGCCGGCCTCCCCGAAGGCTTCACAATTATAGGCATAGCTGACATTGTAATGCCCTCCGACATAGCGCGGCATTCTTGGGCAGGTCAACACCAAACCGCGCACAGGATAACGTGCCGCTTGCTCAGTCAGCCCCAGGTAGGGTGCATAAAGCACATACCACGTTGATGTATACGTATTGATATTTGTCGAGCCGTTGCTCCGATCCCTGTTTGGCGCAAAAATATCGCCGGAATCGCTCAGATAGGCACTCTGAGCCAAGCCGATTTGACGTATATTCCCCATGCAGGAAGTCGCCTGTGCCTTCTCCCGAGCCTTGCTCAAAGCCGGCAGCAGCATCGAGGCCAATATGGCAATGATCGCTATGACCACAAGCAACTCTATTAATGTAAAGAACTTACAACGTTCGCAAGCCAATCCGCATTTCATATTTTCAGTCTCCTATTTTTAGTTTGTTGTTAGAAAAACGCTAAAATATAATATAATATCTTTTCCCCAAAAGAACCAGACTAGTGACCGCATAAAGGGACTTTTGCAGTAATGCCTCAGTCTTCTGTAGTACAGGGTTCAGGGGAATGTGGTGCGTAGTGCGTTGGGAACGGGTACGAGGGGGGAGGGCGCTGGTTTAAAAAGTAGCGCAACCGTCCCGGTTGTGATTATTCTGACTGTCGTGGGATGCGGGGGGATGTTCTTGTCCTGTCCACAACGTCCACAACGTCCACACCGTCCACCACGTCTGACCCGCACCACGCACACCGCACTACAGAAGACTAACCCATTACCTTTTGCGCGACTGGTCACAAAGCGGTGCAATTTTCACTCGTGTTGGTGTTAGTTGCGGTATTCTTTGCGATAGGCTCGCTGGAAGGGAATGAGCAGTGGGATCATAAGCAGGAAGGTGAGTCCACCAGCGGCAAAGACACCGCGTACGCCCACATAGTAGGCAAGTCCACCGCTGAGCAGGTTGCAAAGGACACCGCCTGCGCTGGTAAGGCTGGCGGTCCATCCGAAGAAAGTTCCCTGTTTTTCCGGAGCGGTGACTTTTGTGAGCATTACTTGGAGAACGGGCTGCAGTCCTGCGGCTGCCATATAGGTCAGGAAGCGGCAGAGAATAAGGGCATGCAGGGACTGGGCGAAGGCTTGACCAAGCGTAAATAGTCCGCTCGAGACAAGGATGGGCAGGAGAAGCTTGCGGGGGGCAATGGTATCGCAAAGGCGTCCGATGACCAGACCGGCGATAATGCCGCCAACGGCCGCGAATGCGCTGGTGATTCCGGTGTAGGTTGCCGCCCTGTCGGCGCCATTGACCTTTTCCACCAGCATGGCGACAAAGGGAGTGTCAATGCGCCGTGCAATGCCCATAAGGAGAAAGAATGCGCAGATCCACAGCACTGCCGGTGTGGCAGTTTGCCAGAATTTGTATTTCGAGTCGGACTTGGCTTTGGGGACGGGCGCTTTTTTGGGAGGCGGAACAAAGTCTTCCTGAACGAACAGATGGACAAGCACTCCGCCTAGGATATAGAAAAATCCGCAGGAGAGGAAAGCGACCTTGTAGCCAAAGTAATCCACCATCAGACCGCCTGCAAGGTATCCCGTGACATCCCCGCTCCAGATGCAGGTGCTCAAAAGCCCCAGTGCGAGGCCGTGCTTGTCTTTCGGGGTGGTTGCCACGAGGAGGGTCTGCGCAGGATTGACGGTGCCGGAGAAGAAAGAGGTGAAAAAGCGGATGCCCAGAAGCCACCAGAAGTTGCCTGCAAAGGCAAGCAGGGGATAGAGAAGACCGGCCGCATAACTGGCGCGGAGCAGCATGATTTTCCGTCCGTACTTATCTGCCAGAGTTCCCCAGAATGGGTAGGCGACAGTCAGGCTGAGCAGCCCCGTCAGGGAATAGATGGATACATAGAGCCCCCGGAGCTGCTCACTGTCAATGTGCAGATGATTTTTCAGGAGAAGGGGAATGAAGGGCATGCAGCAGCCAAAGCCAACCATGGCCAGAAACTGCGAAAGGAAAATGACGAATAAATTACGTTTCCAGTAACTTGTGTACATGTCTTCTAAAAAGGGTGCAGGGGGCAGGGGGCAGGGGGCAGGGGGCAGGTTTAAAAGGTGGCGCGACCGTCCCGGTTGCGATGCGCCAGGGGATAGGGGGTGAGACAGGGCGTTGGGAATGGTCATCCGACCTGTCCGACCCGTCCGACCCGTCCGACCTGTCCGACAGTTGCCTGGCTGCCTCGCGCGCACGTACCGAAGGTGGTTTGCCCCCTGGGTGGGTGGGGGCTAGATGATTTCTGAACCACGGTGAAAAAATAGTGCCGCAAAAACGAATTTGCAAGCAGAATCATAAAGAATCATGCAGAAACATAGAAATCATGTAATGCCTCAGGAGTCTTCTGTAGTACAGGGTTCAAGGGAATGGGGTGCGTAGTGCGTGGTGCGTAGTGCGTTGGGAACGGGTGCAGGGGGCGCAGGTTTAAAAAGTAGCGCAACCGTCCCGGTTGTGATTATTCTGACTGTCGTGGGGTGCGGGGAGGGTCTTGTCCTGTCCACACTGTCCACACTGTCCACACTGTCCACCACGTCTGACCCGCACTACGCACTACAGAAGACTAACCCATTACGAAATCATAGGAATCATAGGAATCGTCAGGATTCCCGAAGTCATAGCGATTCCTGGCCTTGGAAATCTGCGCCCATCTTGCCTATTTTTTATCCCAGTTCCTCGGCCACACAAACTTTTCTTGCATTATATTAAACAGCAGTTGGCTTTGTTTAAGTAAATGTCCTTACGGAGTCATTCAGTATAATGAACAGGAATGCGGAAATAGCGGCTTTGCCCGAGATCGGGGTCAATTTGCATCGTGAACGCAAACGGAAGCAGCTCTCACTAGAGGAGTTGTCGGAAGCAAGCCAGGTATCGAAGGCGATGCTTTCACAGATTGAGACCGGCAAAGTCAATCCGACAGTAGCGGTTTTATGGAAAATCGTTCAGGCATTGGGGATTGACTTTGGGGTATTGCTGCAATCCGGCTCTGAAGACAACCGTCGGTTTGAAGTCAACCGCGGCAGTCAAATCACTTCCCTGGTTACCCAGCAGAGCGGCACTCTTTTCCGGGTGATATCGCCAGTAAGCATGGCCAATGAGCTGGAGTTCTATCATGTCACCCAGGAACCAGGCTGCACCCATCACTCGGCAGGGCATCTACCTGGCACCGAGGAATTGATCGCGGTTCTGAAGGGCAGCATCAAAGTCAAAGCCGGAAACAATGAGGCTGAACTGCGAAAAGGCGATTTTCTCGCTTTCGAGGCTGATCTGCCGCATGCGATCACCACCATCTCCACTGGAAAATCCGAATTTCAGATGGTCGTGCGTTTCCCAGGATAGGCTTTTTTTAACAACGAAAAGCACGAAAAGGCACGAAAATTTTCTATAGGGTTGTTGTTTTGACAGATGAAACGGCATGCGGATTTGCGGTTTGGTTTGTTGCTTTCTCCGGTTGCTTGGCGGTTCAATGAAGAAGAATTAACCGCCAAGACGCCAAGAGCGCCAAGGTCGGCTTTACGGAATTGCGTCGTCGGTGTGGCTACAAAGCGTTAAGTTAAGAGTAGTGCCCTGCCCCCGCACCTGCACCACGCCATTCAGCAGGAAAAGACTAAAGACACCATCACAACCGAGACGGTTGCGCCACTTTTTAAACCTGCCCCCTGCACCCTGCCCCCGCACCTGCACCACGCCATTCAGCAGGAAAAGACTAAAGACACCATCACAACCGGGACGGTTGCGCCACTTTTTAAACCTGCCCCCTGCCCCCTGCCCCCTGCCCCCTGCCCCCTGCCCCCTGCCCCCTGCCCCCTGCCCCCTGCAC